>JAJAPY010000013.1 GCA_020523885.1 Candidatus Liberimonas magnetica
AGGGTTTGAATCATATAAGGAAATAAAAATATATCCTGTTGACTTTGCAAGATATTTTTATTTAAAAAACATGGTTAAGGCATCCGCTGAAGCTGGATTTTTAGAAAATGCGGTAAAATATTATGAAGAAGCAGCTAAAATAAATCCCAATGATACAGAACTCCATAAGCTTATGGGCCAGGAGTTTTCAGAATATGGTGATTCAGCATGGGATGAAGAATATGAAAAATTATATTATACTCAAGCTGTTAAATACTATGAGAAAGCAAAACATTTGCCTGGTTCATTGATAGGAATTGCTTATTGCCACTATTCCCTCGGTTTACTTGCACGCTATGGGAATCATTTAAGAAAAGCAATGGAATATATTGAACAAGCAGAAACAATGGATCCTTTAACACCTAATACTGCTTACGAAATCTTTAAAAATGTAGTACAGCAGGAGTTAGATAAGCTTGACGGCAATACTCCTGAAATATCGGAAATAAGATCCGGAGATATTAAAGCCAGGTTGAAAAAACTTGAAACAATCTGGACCCCGTCCAAAAGAAGTTTTGAAAGAACATCAAGTAAAAATATCATCGGGGATACTTTTGAAAACCGGACGGATACGATACGGCCGATGATAATTCAAGAAGTGAGCCGGGATATTATTAAAGCACGGGCGGAAGATAGGCATGAATTGGTGTATGTTCTCTCAGCCGGCCAGCGTTTAGACGTAGAGTTTATCTATAAAGCAATAGAATCGCAACTTTCCGAACAAGAACGCTCTAAATGGAGTATCACTATTTTAGTTTTAAATGCGAACGATGTTTCACTGCGTCAAGCAAAAAGAACAATAAACCGGCAAATAATAGATTCAATAAAGCAAAAAAGGCAACCGCTTCAAATAAATACATGTTGTTTACAGATAGATTTTAATAATAAAAACCAAGCAGATAAAATCACAGAATACATTTCCCCGGATGCATTAAATCTCGCCGGTTTAATTGACGGTGTGCTACATAATATTGGCGGGGCTCCAACTAAAAAAGAAGCACTGCATTACTTTAAACTGCTTCATTTATTTGGGCGGGAAGATTCCTGGTTTGAGACCGATCAATATTATACGTTGATAATAGATTTACTACGTAGTGTCGGATACAAATTTACGCGGTTGCGGAATATATATTATAAATCTGAAACAAATGAAAGTGGTGTTAATACTATAGTATCTCAAGGAGAAACAGTCGGTCAGGCAGCGATTCTGCCGAAAAACCTTGGCAAGGTAAACCGTTGGGCGAACGAAGGGAAGAGTGCCTTAGGGATAGCGCTTCGGATAGGTTTTATAGAGTTCATAGATTCATTTAATCCGATTAATGCGATGAATTTCATATATAGCCATAAGAAGAAAGGAGGAGCAATATTTGTAGTGAGTATGGGCATAGGGGCGAGCATATTGACGATGGTAACACTTGGTTTTGCAATGCCTTTAGTAACGATAATGATAGGGTTTTTAGTTGGGGCGTTTGCGAATATAACGACGCATGTGCTATTGGACTTTCATTATATAAACTCGATAGGTTTGGTAGAGAAAGCAAAAGAAGGCGCAGTTGAATTAGATAAGAACGGTAAAGTTCACACCACAGAGTTAAGGGAAGCGATAGATGAATTCGGGGCGGCGAGCGTAGATGAGAACGGGAACGTGCACACGAATGTATATCTGATGGACAAGCTGCCTGATGACCCGGATAAGTGGGGCCTAAAACCTACGATAATGGTAGATGGGGAACGGGTCTGGGCCAGTGTACGGGAAGGGGCGCTGGTCTTGTTTGCAGAAGGTCAGGATTTGAGCCAGGTAGCAGGGACAATAAGCGAGACAGTGAGCCCGAAAGGCAGGTTATCCGGGTCTAAGAGGCTGAGCAGGCAGTTGAAGAGTTTGTTTGGCAAGTTGAATGTGGAGTTAAAGGACAGCGTGTTTAAGCCCGGGATAACGATAGACCATAGTTCAGAAGTATTATATGATGAACAGGGCAAGAAGGTCCTACCCAAAGTATACTATAATGAGCAGGGGAATATGGTAGTACATGTAGAATGGTTTAGGGAAAAACAGGGAGCTATAAACAGCAAATCTATTGCATCCGTGCTTGGAGATATGATGACGATAAGGAATGCGGAGAGTGTAGCGATGCCGCAAAACATATATATAAATCTTAACGGGTTGACAAACAAAAAAGAGCTGATATCTAACCTTGAAGTGTTCAATAAGGCAGGGAACGGGCAGATGATAATAGATGCAAAGATATTTGAGGATTTGGGTTTAAATGAAACACAGATACATGGGATAGCAGTGCTGGCGCGGAAAAACGGGGTGAAGGTATGTGTGGACCTTACCGGGAAGTCGAAGGAGCAGGGGTTTAGCGAGAAAGTGGAGGCAGCTAAGTATATGAAACTGGGGTTTTCGGGGTATGCCTTGAGTGTAGGCAAGGAAATGAGCATACATGACTATATATCTGCAGAAGCTTGGATGAAGGCTGAAGTAATAAGCGGGTATGAGAATTCCGAGCAATTAAAGGCAAAGCTGAGCAGTTCACAAGGTGGGTGCAAGATACTGAACCTGAGCGATTTGGAAGGGTTGTTGAAAGGCGGGGAAAGGTCAATAATAGCCAGGCTAACTATCACTTCGTTAAGTCGAATATCATACGACACTCTTTCTTCTTCGGTGTCTTTGCGAGGAGCGAAGCGACGTGGCAATCTCCAAAACGTCGAGATTGCTTCGCCTCTGGCTCGCAATGACAAACCTCACTTAACGAAGTAGTGCTAGGGGGCACCTAAAAACTCATCAGCCCCTCATTACGGTGATTAACTTCAAGATTACAATTATCCAAATTTATAAATTTATAATTAAGAACTCAACAGTTGAAGAAAGCATATTTAAAAGCGATAACGGAAAAGATGCTGGCGAAAGCGAAGCTGGAAGACCCGGCTCTTGGAGTGGACAGGAAACCGAACGGCCTTGCTGATGCAGAGTTGGAGAAGCTGCTGGGCCAGGCGCTGTTTGAAGAGAAGAAGAGAGGCGGGGTGCCTATAGCAGGACACATTACGAAAGAAGCGTTTGAAGCTCAGTATTTACAGGATGGAATGAATGCCGGGCAGGTGTATCTTGCGCTACGTGTTGAGATGTCGAAGTTATGGGAAAACGGGAAAGGGAGCTCCGAAGCTATAAGTGCGATGATAGACCTGATCCCGTACTTTGGAGAAGCCAGGTTTACCAAAATGACGGAAAAAGAACCTGCTGTCCTGGATGTGAAATCAATAGCCAAACTATTAGGCGCAGCATAAAATTGGGGTCAGACCTCAACTGTTGAGTTCTTAATTATAAATTTATAAATTTGGATAATTGTAATCTTGAAGTTAATCACCGTAATGAGGGGCTGATGAGTTTTTAGGTGCCCCCTAGCACTACTTCGTTAAGTGAGGTTTGTCATTGCGAGCCAGAGGCGAAGCAATCTCGACGTTTTGGAGATTGCCACGTCGCTTCGCTCCTCGCAAAGACACCGAAGAAGAAAGAGTGTCGTATGATATTCGACTTAACGAAGTGATAGTTAGCCTGGCTTACTCTGCTTGATGAGTTCTGCGGCGTGTTTGCGGGTAGTCTGTGTTATTTCTTCTCCGGACACCATTCTTGAGATTTCTTCTAACCGTTCTTTTTCCTGCAAGGGTTTTACAGTAACCATAGTTTGTTTATTTTGTTCGATCTTTTCTACTGAAAAATGTTTGCCTGCAAATGAGGCAATCTGGGGAAGGTGTGTTATACATAATATCTGGTGATGTTTTGAAAGGTCCTTGAGTTTCTTTCCTATAGTCTGCCCCATTGGCCCGCCGATGCCGGCATCTATCTCGTCAAATACAAGGACAGGAACCCTATCTGCTTTGGCAAGGACTGTTTTTAAGGCAAGCATGACCCTTGATGTTTCACCTCCTGAAGCTATGCTCTTAAGGGGTTTCAGGTCTTCTCCGGGGTTTGCGCAAAACATAAACTCTATCCTGTCCCAGCCATTCGATGAAGGTTCAGGTTCTCTTGAAATGCTGATATCAAAACGGGCTTTTTTCATCCCGAGGTCTTGTATTTCTTTTTCAACCTGTGCGCTTAGTTTTTTTGCGGTTATTTTTCTTTTGCCGGTAAGGTCTTCACAGAGTTTTATCAGGCCTTTAAGTTCTTTTTCAAGTTTTTTCTCAAGTTCAAGTTTATTCTGCCCGCTTTGAAGTATAGAAGATAATTCCTGAGAAACCTTGTTCTTATACCCGATTATTTCACTGATGTTTTGGCCGTATTTTTTCTTTAACTTGTCTATCAAATACTGCCTTTCAAGCGTGTCATTTAACTTTTTGGGATCGGATTCAAGGCTTTTGGAAAAATCTTCTATCTCTTTTTCGCATTCCTCAAGCAGGTAGTAGGCGGATTTTACATTTTCCGCTGTCTGTGACAATGACTGGCAAGTATTGTTTATATTTTCCATTATTTTCTGGAGTTTTAATATTCTTTGCATGCAGGAACCTTCGCTATAGTAAAGGATGTCTTTTGCTTCCTGGCTTAAGTTTTGTAGTTTGTCGACATTCTTTAATTTCGGAAGTGTCTGCTCTATCTCTTCTTCTTCGCCCGGATGCAGGTTCGCATCCTCTATTTCTTTTACCTGAAAACTATAAAGGTCTATCAGCCTTTGCTTTTCCTGTTCTGACATAGTCTGAGATTGTGATTGAAGAAGTATTTCCTTGTAAGACTCGTATTTTTTGCTCAAAATACATGCAGTTTCTTCAAGGCCGCCAAAGGTATCTAAAATATTTTGCTGATATACACTTTGGATCAAAGTCTGATGCTCATGCTGGCCATGAATATCCACAAGGAATTTGCCGATGTTATTTAAGGCTGCAAGGCTTATAGGAAGGTCGTTAGCAAATGCCCTGCTTTTTCCGGAAACATCCATTTCACGCCGCAGGATAAGAGATTCATTTTCCTGGCTGTCCATACCTATTTCTTCTAAATAGTTTTTAAGGCCTTTCATTTCTGCGATGTCGAATTCTGCTGTTATCATACAGCTTGAAGCACCCTTTTTTATCATCTGCAAAGACGCCCTATCACCAAGTATCAATCCCAGGGATTCGATAATTATGGATTTCCCTGCCCCTGTTTCACCTGTAAAGATATTCAGCCCTTCCGGAAACTCCAGGTGCAAGTCCGATATCAAAGCATAGTTTTTAATGTGCAGGTTTAATAGCATAGTTTATTCTGAAGTTTTAGTATGAAGCCTGTAATCGTTTGGATCGATACAATTGTCATAAGTGTTCCTATCAATTTTAATCCAATCTGTTTTATTGATACCGCGTTTGTTTTGTGAAGTAGGGCTAATTGGAAAGGCACTTGCGATTTTAACCCATCGGTTTTGTTCGTTTGCTATTGACCGGATTTCATCAGCTACTTCAGATAAATCCTGGTCTTGACTGAAAACAACAACTATATCACATTCGTTTCTATGAACAGCTCTAATTATATCTAATGCAATTCTTACATCAATACCCTTTTCTTGTCCTACTAAAACTGTTTGAGATTTCCCGTCCGGCAATACTACTGTCTGGTTGCGATAACGCAACGTGCGCGTGAATATCTTAGCATATCTCCCCATAGAGGCAAGTTTGGCAACCCAAAATTCATTCCATTTAGGATTGTCCGTATGATCGGGAATTCCGGTATAGAAATTAATTTTACTTATTTGCCAGTTGTTTTGTGTACATATATATTGCGCAAGTTTTAAAATATTATAGTTAGGATAACTATAGCCAAAAGCCTCTTTAACTGCATGAAAAATATTTTGACCATCTACAAAAATAAATGTTCGTTTGATATGGGGTTCAATAATCATAGAATTCTCAAAAAAATAACCCCACCCGAGTCCTTATTCAGAAGTCGAGTGGGGGGCAAATAATAGTGTTAAATTCACTAATAATATAGCAACTTTTATAAAAATTGTCAATGCTTAGCTTAATGGGTAAGTTTAATAACATGTTTAGAAATCCTAATGAATAACTAATAAATATTAATTCGGCTGTTATGTTTTGATATCGCATTTTGCGGTAGCTGTATTGATTTGTTAGGCTATTGTTTGTGAACATATTCAAACTTATCAAGTCCAAGTTCTTTTCTCACATTCTCTCTAACAATTTTCGCAACCCGACGGACAGATTCTGCGTAATCTTTGGTATCTTTGTTTTTGATAGCCAACATAATCTTTTCAAATTCTTCAGTTTCCTCTTTATAGCAATAGAGTTGAAACTTAGTCCAACTTGAGGCTATATCGTTTGAAAATTTCTCGTCTTCTGTACGATTTTCGTTGATTGCAAATATTATCGGTAAGAAAGAGAGAAGAGCATCAAGACGATAGTCCATGCGTTTTTTTAATATTTCGTGGCGGCGATTCAAAAAACTATTCACAAACCAGCTTGCTACTATTATTACAACGGAGAAGATAGTAATCCAATCACGATTTTCCATTTATTTATCCTTTACTTGCTTTATTTATCTATGGATTCCCTATAGTTAATTTCGGGATGACACCATTTTAAGACTAATTAATTATTTGAATGATATAAACAAGTTGCTTATCAAATTTGTAATAAATGGTGTTCCCTATCTACTACATTCTAACTACTATCTACTGATTTTATCCTCTCTCGCCCCACTTCAGCTTGGTTCTTAGAACTTTAAGGTATTTGCTGTTTGGGTTAACTATCAGTTTTAACGGGTTTTTGGCTTCTTTGATAAATATCAGGTCGTTGATGCCTAATTCATAATTTATCTGCCCGTCAATTGATACGATGGATTCGCTTTGTTTGTTCTTTGGGTCCATTGAAAGGTTTATAGTGTATTTGCTAGATATTATAAGAGGTCTTTGCGTTAAGGTATGGGGGCAAATGGGGGTAAGTATGAATAAAGAGAGGTTTGGATGAACTATAGGCCCGTTTGCGGCAAGTGAATAAGCGGTTGAACCGGTAGGTGATGAAACAATAAGCCCGTCTCCGATATAATCGCCTATGAATTCATCGTTTACTTTGGCTGTTATAGTAATAACCCTTGCCTTACTTCCGGAATGTATGATTATATCATTTAGCGCCAGGTGTTTAATGGTTTTTTTCCCGGTTTTTATTGTAATATCAAGCATCATCCTTTTTTGTATTTTGTATGAGCCTTCTACTATAGCAGGAAGGAGTGAGTAGACCTCCCGTGAATCCGTTTCTGCCATAAACCCCAGTGCTCCAAGATTAATCCCCAGTACCGGTATTTTATGAATTGAGAGCATTCTTGATGCCTTAAGCATTGTCCCGTCGCCGCCCAGGGTAAGCGCAAAATCCAGGTTCTTAACATTTTGATTGGAAGAAGAAATAGGAATGACTTTACAGCCCATGTTTTCCAGTGCGCCGGTAAGTTTTTGCAGCTCTTCCTTAGCCTTCTTTTTCTCAGTATTAAAGATAATGCCGACTTTTTTCATAATATCCTCTTTAAGTTAAACTGCGTTTAACTATGATTACGATGATTAAAAATCTGATTATACAGATTAAAGCAAAAGCATTTATGATATTTGTGTAATCTTGACGTTAAATCGTACAATCAACGAGTTATCTTTTTGTAACTTATTACATTATAGCAAAATCCGAAAAAATAATTGAATTAGAGAGCTATTTTTTATAAGTGTCGATCTTGTATGTTTTGTTTTCATAAAATGTAATTCTAATAGCTCCATTATCAGTTGTAGAATAAATCTTTTTATCATTGAATTCATCCGGGTCGTAAAGCGGGTTTTTACCTTTTGAGGCTATAACAACTTCAGGGCTAACGGCAGACATGAATTCCTCGCCCAAGCCTTTCTTGCCGTGTTTGGGAAGCTCAAGCACTGTTGAACTTAAATCCATATCTGATACGGCAAGTTGTTTCTGAATCCTATAGGGCATATCGCTTGTAAAAAGTATTTTGTTGCCGTAATATTCAAACTGCAAGACAAGGGAATTATTCTCTCTGTGTTTTGAAACAGTTTTGGGTGACAGGACAGAAAGTTTGCTTTTGTCCGCTATAAAGCTGTCTCCTTCCGATACTTTGCTAAAGTATATCCTGCGGTCTCTTATAAAGCTCATAATATTTTTAAAATCATCATCCTGATAAATCGCTTCAGATGTAATAATTTGGCTTACCTCAAAATTGTCCGTTATAGCTTCAAGCCCGCCTGTCCTTGGAACTGTAAAATTTGTGATTATTATTTTATCGAGTTTTTTTACTCCCTGGCCCCAGAGATATGGGCATACTATCCTTTGCCCGACGTCAAAATAAGGGTTAAAGCTCCCACCTGTGTCTATGAGCCAGTTCTGGCCGTTTGGGAACCTTATATGTACGGCATCGCCGTAGCCCACGTCTAAGAAAGTTACACTTAACTGCTTTTTTAAACGATAATCATCAATGTAACTTTTACCGAAAGGCAAAATAAGTGCCGGTATCAGCAAGAATGCCATCCCGGGGTATTTTTTCAGCTTAAATATACCCCACACGAATACGTAGTAGCAGGACAAAAACAAAATCGAGGGTGTTGGAACTCTTGCCGTTGCAAATGATACATCTGCAAAATAAACTACCAGCCAATAAAGCAGTTTTACCGTAATATTTATCGCTAATGTAACAATTGGTGTTAAAAAGGACAATAATGAATTGACTAAATAAAATACAATGCCAAGGCTCGTTAATATCCCGCTAAGAGGGACTATCACCAGGTTGCTTATTATCCCTATTACGGATATTTTGTTGAAATATAGTGCGAGGAGCGGGTCAACGAATATTTGGGCGGAAATGGATACAAGAAAAAGTCCCATCAGCCATTTTACCCAGAAATAAGAATTTATAAAAGGCTTAAACAGGATAGGGTATAAATAAACTATGCCAAGCGTAGCTGCAAAGGAGAGCATAAAGCTTGCGGTAAAAAGGGATTGCGGGTCAAAGATGAGTATGGTAAGAGCTGCAAGCGAAAGCGACTGGTATATTCCCGATTCTCTTGCAAGCCCTAAAGAGATAATTATAAAAATAGCCATCACGCTTGCCCGCAGTATAGGCGGGTTTGCTCCTGTTAATAACATATATAAAATTATGAAAGGGATGGTTAAAAATGCCGCGTATCTTTGCCTCAAGCCCAACATCCGAAATAGAGTCAGGAAAATAATTACAACGTATGCAACATTGAGGCCACTTACGACTAAAACGTGTGTCCTCCCAACACAATGCAGGTAAAAAATTATGTATCAGCATGGAGATTACCATTCCTGAGAAGCAGAAGAGGGCTGAAAACAAACCCGGCAAGGACTTCGTTACCTTATATTTTGCCCTTCCCAAAAACCTGTCAGACAGGCTGGAAGGTCATGCCAAAGATCAGAAGACTACTGAATCAGCAGTCTTGAGGAATATGATTGATGAGTATTTTAGCAAAAACAAAGGAAAAAGTCTTGATTACAGCCCATTGAAGAAACTGTCAATCCTTGGCATGAAGACCACTCCACGGACTGTTCGCAGAGACCAGGATAAAATGTTAAGGGATTTTTCACAAAAGACCGGGAGAAATGTCAGCGAGATTGTGAGAAATGCGATTGAAAAATATTAATTTTGGTTGGTAGTCTTGACAAGGCAATTATCGTGTGGTATAATATTAGCAGTCTATCAATGTAAGTGCTAATTAAACGCTTTGATTGTTTCATGGTATGGCGGAACTGGCAGACGCGGCAGCCTATCAAGCTGTTGCACTTTAGTGTGCGTGAGGGTTCAAGTCCCTCTTCCAAAAATTCGCCGTTTTTAGCGGCTTTATTATATGTTATAAAAGGAATAATGAAACCATAATTTTCTATATCTAGACACCTTACCTCTGAAGTCGAGTCGCTATCGCTGTCCTGCACGTAGGATATTATGGCGCTCGATTTTTTTATTTGTAACAAAAGGAGGTGAGAAGGCAATGAGTCAAAAGAAACCAGAAACAAGACTTGAGTTTCGTTCAGCTGTATCCGGGCGTTTTGTCAAAGATACTTATGGTAAACAACACCCTAAAACAACCGAACGTGAAAGAGTCCCACTCCCAGGCAAAGGAAGAAAATAGTTAGTTCTCTATGAGGTGGTCATCTTGCATATAACTATTATTAGTGTTGAAAGGTCGCCACATCCTTTGTAGATCGTACCCTGTGTCCTTATACATTAGGCATGGGGTACGATTATCTAGGGATTGTTTGAAAAGGAGGTTGTAAAAGAGTATAATCAGCCTATGGGGAATCTAGGGGTGGAATACATATTTAATAGAAGACTATGCCGTTTTCCTGGTGTGGTCTTTTTTGTTTGTATGAGATGGAATTGGATAGTTGATACATTATGACTTAAAAAAGACTTAAAAAGTAGAAATCTGCGAAGGTTAATACAATAAAATCTACAAAAAAAGGGGTAATTAGATGAAAAAAATATCATTTTTAATTATTGTTTCTTTGTTATCATTTTTTGCTTGCAATAGAAACATCAATCCAGAAAAGATTCATAGTGATGAGAAAACATCTACTTATACATACAAAGATTCTGGCAAATTAGTAACCGGAACAGTATTATATTACGAAACAGACAAAGAGACAAGAAAAAGATATAAAGACGAAGTAGTAGCTATTAAAAATGGTTTGAGAGTTAGTGTATGTAAATACTTTCCTAATGGCAAAGTTTCAAATGAGTGGTCTTTTAAAGACGGATTAGTTGATGGTGTAGCTAAGGCATATTGGGAGGATGGGAAATTATCAGCTTTAACTGAATGGAAAAATGATGAACTAAATGGCGTGTCAAAATCATATAGACAGAATGGTGAACAAGAAAAAGAAGAAGTTTTTGCGAATGGAGAATTAATACAAGAATATTTGTTCGACGAAAACGGCAATAAAATCATACCACCTATCGAAAAAATAGAGTTGGTTGCCATTGCCACAGGTTTTTATCCCTATTATGGGCAGCTACCATACACTCCTATCGTTATTATGAAATTCAAAAATATTGATAAAATACCTTTTACTGAAAAGATTAAATTTACTGCAACATTCATTTCAAATGGTGAAGAACTGGGAAATGATGTGGAATATTTTGGTGGCGCTGCACCTCTTCAGCCAGGGATTATGAAACAGATTAGTTTGCAATGCAATAGAGGATATAATAACCATGCTGTAGTCCTAGAAGCAAATGTTGAGTGTTTAATATATGCTGACAATAAGAAATATAAATCAATAAAGATCGAAACAAAAGTGCTTAATTCAAGTCTCATACAATAAGTAATGATATTTACACGCTTGTAACTGAAGTTATTCTTAAAGCTTATGAATAAATATAGAACTATAATCATGATGCCTATTGTTTTTGTGTTGATTACAGGATGTGATTCATTTAATCAAGAGATTCGTTTCGCTGAAGAATGGAATGATAATCCTAAAATTATGTTAGAAAATGCGAAACGAACACTTGCACTAAATAGGATTACAAAAATAATTGAGGTTGGGGGTGTAAGTACTGATATGACTGCAATTGAATTTGGAATCATTATCCCTTATCCCAAAGAAACATTGGGCAGAATTAACGTCAATTTTGTTTACATTGACAAAAATAAGAATACAAGGACAACTTTGAGTGACGATGGAACCAGGTACTTTGTTGGGCCTGAGGGTGAATACTTCGATGTCAAAGACCCAGTTTCTGATATTGGATATTTTAGAGTAGTTTTCCCTATATATAATCCTCTCAAGAGAGGTGATTATTATGTGTGTGCAGAATTCAATGGCAAAGTACTATCCGAAGGCAATTTTACTATAAACTAAATTCAGTATTGACATATATACATATAATTTAGGAGAGCATTTTATGGAAATTAAGATAACTGAAATATTAGTAACTATAATAACAGGTATTATTGGGTTACTTATTGGAGTCAAACTCGAACGTAATAAAAGATTGCTAGAAATGAAAAAAGAACTATATACAGCATTCCTTGATATAAACGCAGAATATGTATATCATAAGGAAGACAATCTGCTGAATGAAAAATATACAAAAGTATGCGACAAATTGTGCATTTATGGAGCTAAGGAAGTCTTAGAACTTATATCATTAATTCATGAGAAGAATCATGAAAATACAGAATATCAAAATACAGAAAAAGGAAAACATGAATATGCAAAACTGGTAAATGTTATGCGAAAAGATGTGAATACTTCAGGAGTTGAGACAAGAACAATTTTAAACATTTTGGAATATTTCTCTACTAAAAGCAGTTAAAGCAATAGTTCGCGTCATATTCTATATTATGCCCTAATAGGATAAAACATGAAAAAACTGTTTATATTAATTAGTTTTAGTATTATTTTCTCAATAAATGCTTTTGCCGATATGACCGTCTATTTTATTGACGTTGGTCAAGGAGATTCCGAGTTTATTGTTCTACCAAATAGCAAAACAGTTCTTATTGACGGCGGCCCTTCCAGTTCAAACTCATCTAATTTAGCGACCTTTCTCAATTCAAAAAATATAACCACTATAGATTATATTGTTTTAACACACCCACATGACGATCATCATAAAGGGCTTCAATGGGTATTCGATAATTGCCAGGTAAACAATTTCTATGACACAAAGATGAACAATAGTGGGGCAACTGGTGATGAAACAACACGTGCAAAGGCAGCGAGTGAGCCTGGATGCACTATTGTCTATCCTACAGCTAATGATCTCCTTGTTTGGGATTCAAGCGTAACGGTTAAAGTTTTGTATGCCTGCCCTAATGCAACTTCCAGCTCGGATGGTACTACGATAAATCAAAACTCTATTGTCCTAAAAATGACTTATAATGGTGAATCAATATTATTTGCCGGAGATATAGACACAAATGTTGAGGCGACCCTTGTTTCTACTTATGGCAATAATCTATCTGCTAAGGTGCTCAAAGTTCCTCATCATGGCAGTGCTTATGGCTCAAGTACTGCATTCTTAGATAAGGTGAAGCCTACGCGAGCATATATTGAAGTAGGTGCAAATAATTCCTATGGACATCCAGATTCAGGAACAGTAGGTAGATTACAAACAGCAGGTGCAATTGTGTACAGGACAGATACTGCTGGAACAATGTCATATACAATTAGCTCTACTACCTCTGTTGATATAACAGCTCCAAGTATTCCGTCAGGATTGTCTGCCGTTGTCGTTTCATCTACAGTAATCAATCTCACCTGGACTGCTTCAACTGATAATATAGCTATTGCAGGATACCAAATAAGGCGAGGAGGAATTTTTCTGTCTTCTACAACCAGTATAAGTTATACCGACACAGGACTTTCACCTTCAACTTTGTATAGTTATATAGCTAAAGCCTATGATGGAGCAGGGAACATTAGCACGCAGTCAAACACTGCAACAGCAACTACAAATTCAGCACCTTCTGCAGGTGATACTACTCCCCCGAGTCTACCATCAAATCTTTCGGCTACTGTTATTTCGTCATGTACGATAAATCTTACATGGATAACCTCAACGGACAATGTAGGTGTTGTCGGATATCAGATTTTTAGAAATAATATGTTTATATCTTCAAGCACTGCTACAAGCTATTCAGATATAGGATTAAATTCGTCTACGCTATATTCCTATACTGTTGCTGCATATGATTCTGCCGGGAATCATAGCTCTAAGTCTACGAGTACAAGTGCAACGACAAACAGTGCTCCCACTGCTTCATCTCAAAATGTTGTAAAACCGCCTGATCCAGGGGATTTTGTAGGGTCTCCGCAAATAAACTTTGGAGGAACTTCTTCTATCAAGAAGAAAATAAAGGAATTAAAGAAATACAAAGATGCTCTCAAATAAAATAAAATTAATTTCAGTTTGTTTACTATTATTATTTGTTGCCATTAACCTAAACGCTGAACCTTCTAAAAAGTTTGGAGTAGTGTTAGGCGACCCATGGCTTGGCTTGAGATATGATATAAAAGACAATATTGGAACAGAAATAAGGTATACTCTTGACCCTGAAATTAAGGTGTTATATCTTCGTGGCGATATTAAACTATATAAACGAATATTCTGCGGTTTGGAATATGGGCTAATATCGTTTGACTATGAAGGCATTTCAGGAACTGGCTATACCTTAACTCCAATTTTTATCGGGTATAAGATGCCTATTAATAAAAGAATATCATTCTTGTTTGATTTAGGAATAAGTTATATAAAATTATCCTCTGATGGTGATTCATTGGGGGGATTTGAATTTCCAATAAATGCTTGGATAGCGATTAATTTATTCTAGATATAGGAAGCAAGGTATATAGGACTGATACTGGCGGGACTATGGAATACGTGATACCCTAGAGAATTTAGAAGAGGCAATGTGAGAGAGGAACTTCAGAAATTAATAGATTCGAGTAATTACTCGGATGATTACGATTTATATAGGACTCTTTGGATTGCAAAAAATTTACATAAAGGTAGATTTGAACTTGCGCTCAAACATCAAAAAGATGCAGAAAAAGAAGTGAAAACTGAAGAAGAGTTGTTAGAGTATTGTGATGATATACATTACTATGCTTACCAAGAAAGTCATTTTATTTGGCATTTTTGTCTTTGGCGACTACAAGCTGTTCTTGAAGGTATTATATCTGTAAAATATCTTCAATCAAAAAATGTAATACATGGTCTCACGAATAAATTAAAAACCATGTTGGAAATGGGTTATACAATTGACCCTGTTGATAATAATCAATTATTGGAATGGTCTAAATTAAGGAATCAATTGTCTCATTCTCCACCCTCATCTCATAGTCCAGGTCCGCTAGAGGAAAGCGATTTAGATGAATATTATGCACTTTGCAAAAGGCTATGTGAAAATTGGGATATCCAATTTACTAAAGTCCATAATAAGCGAAAAACATAGTTGGGGGATTCTAAGAACTGTAGTTTAGAACCCATTTGCATAAGCGCCAACTCTTGACCACACTCATAAAGAAGGAAAATATCTGAAAAAAAGTATATTTTGTTTAATGATATTGTGTTTATATTTAGGAATAGCACATGCTTCTGATAAACTATCATTGGAGTACGGCATAGTCTCAAGATATATGTGTCTTTATCAGCCGGTTTTGGTTTCAAACTCCGCTTTATTCCTGCGATCAGATACAAGCTCTTTCAGGGAAAACAACATCTTTAACCAGTTCAGGGTAAAATATAGAATTAGTGAAGATATTTTTATACAAGCAGGCATAATATCGCCTATTCAAATAAGTGATGACATATACACAGGAGATTTTAATTATAGCGTTCTCACATCTCCACAGGTAAATTATAGGCGCACTTATAAAAGAGTACTGTCTACTGACCTAAAAGGCTATCAGTTGTATGTTAAAGATGAGTTGGTGGAAAACGGGTTTTTATACGGCGGGATAAATTATTATGACATTAATTTTAAAGAAGCTGTGTCAAAAAGCCTTTTAAATCTAAATACAAACCAAAACCAGGTAATTTATGATATTAATAATACATATAATATATCAGGGGCAAATATTGTGATGGGGGTTGAATACAGGCAGTATGTTTATAAGGGATTGTATGCAGCCGGAGGACTTGAAATTAATACTGATTTAACAAGAATGTTTGATTTCACTAAATTTACAGGTGTAACATTAGGCGAAACTACAGACGGGTCCGATTTAACAACAGAGGCAGGAAGGGCAGGCATTGCAGCAAGTTTTAATATAAACTTGGTGATTGGCTATGAGTTCTAATTACCCTACGAGAACAGTAAAATGCTTAATATGTGGCAAACGGTTTAAAGGTGTAAATAGTGGCCATTTAATAAGTAAACACGGATATAACAGAGAACATCCAGTAGAAGATTATAAGAACGACTATGGCCTTAGAAAAGCTACTTCTGAATATACACGCGGGCTTATTGGGAAACTCAAAATTGGAAATAAATACTGGGTTGGAAGAAAGCATAAACGATCCACAAAATTAAAATTAAGATTAGTCCACTTAGGGGTTAAAGAAAAAGAAGGAATCGGAAAAATTATCAGTAGGGCAAGGATTGGCAATAAGAACGCATTAGGTTATAAGCATACTAAAGCGTTTAAGAAATGGATTTCTGCATTAAACAAAAAGCTTTGGGCTGAAAACAGGGGAAAATACGGGCAAATAGGGCAAGGTGGGAACAAAAAAGCTTTATTTGTGTCTGAATAATTGATAAGATTAAATTTATGAAAAGAATAGCCATTATTTTGTTAAGTTCTATCATATTAATAGGAAACTTAAATGCAGAAGAGAAAGGAGTTAAGCTTTATCTTATCAAGGACGTAAAACTGCATATTGATACATCCTGGGACGGGGATAGCGGTAAAATGGAAAAAGAGGTACAATCTATCTTAAAGAAAAGCATACCAGAACTAAAAATAAATAAAGACAGCAAATATACGCTTGATATCAATATAAAGCGGGCAAATGAGCTTCAAGGAATATTTGCTTGCCAATTCTTTCTACGGCTAATAGGTTTTGGTTTTGACAAAGACCTCGGTGATAGCCTTTACACGAAAGAATATTGGCAATACTCTTATTTTGGGATGTGTGATAATAAGGGCTGGGACGGCCTTATTAATGATATATTAACTGATGGCATTAAGGATTTGGCTGTTAAACGGTATAGCAGAGAGAAATAGAATAAGATGGAGGTTAAATCATGCCAAATGCAAATGATGCGAAAGACTATTTTAATAGGGGTATTGCATATCACGGCAAAGGAAACTACGATAAAGCAATTAAGATGTTTGAGAAAGCGGTAAGTATCAAACCAGAGTATGTGCCAGCCTATAGCATTATGGGCCTTGCTTATGATAAAAAAGGAAACTACGATAAAACAATTGAGATGTGTAAGAGAGCGGTAAGTATCGATCCAAAGCTTGCAGAAGGCTATAACCTTATGGGTGGAGCATATTACAAAAAAGGAAACTACGATAAAACAATTGAGATGTGTAAGAGAGCGGTAAGTATCAAACCAGACTATGCGGCAGCCTATAGCTTTATGGGTATTGCATATGATGAAAAAGGAAACCCTGACAAAGCAATTAAGATGTTTAAGAAAGCGTTAAGTATCAATCCAAAGGATGCGATAATCTATAAAAGTATGGGCATTGCATATGATAAAAAAGAAAACTACAAAAAAGCAATTAAGATGTTTGAGAAAGCGGTAAGTATCAATCCGGAGTTTGTGGAAGCCTATATCAATATGGGTGCTACATATGTTCACAAAGGAAACTACAAAAAAGCAATTAAGATGTTTGAGAAAGCGGTAAGTATCAAACCAGAGTATGCGGAAGCCTATAGCCTTATGGGGATTGTATATGATGAAAAAGGAAACCCCGACAAAGCAATTAAGATGTATAAGAAAGCTGCCAGACTTGGAAATAAGTTTTCACAAAAATATTTAAAAAAGCAGGGAATAGATTGGTAACTGGATTTAATATCTGTTGCTATTCCCCATTTGAAATTTACACCAGTTAATTGGTATAGCTCTGACAAACATTGATTCATTTGAAAACCATGCTAAAATTTAAAAATGCTAAATCAGCCTATTGGAACCAATACAGTGAAGATGAATCAGACTTCGATAATGAAGTCCGGAAAGGGATATGGTTCCGTTCAGATGGTTTTAACCCTCTCCCAGAAGCCCCAGAGGGGTACTTTTGGAATCGTGATAGTGGCGGTCTTCAATTAGGTGGTCTCCAGACAGGAAAA
The DNA here is from genome assembly GCA_020523885.1 of Candidatus Liberimonas magnetica. Classification (NCBI taxonomy): domain Bacteria; kingdom Pseudomonadati; phylum Elusimicrobiota; class Endomicrobiia; order Endomicrobiales; genus Candidatus Liberimonas; species Candidatus Liberimonas magnetica. The sequence continues at coordinate 17,837 of JAJAPY010000013.1, forward strand.
ACAATTACCTACCGATTATGGCATAATAAGTTTGGATATATGCCAGGTTCAGAATAAAGTATAATGGGGTGAATAATGCCAGAAGATAAAAAGGTAGTATCTACAGAAGAAACCCTGATGACTTTAATGTATGTGCAGGAAGCGATTCTTAATATACTGGAACAGAAGGACATAGCAAAGCGTGAAGAGGTAATGAAAGAGGTCAATGAGTTGATGGCAGAGAACGCAAAACTGAATCAATAATAATTTTAAAATGGTTTTGATAAAATAATTATTGTAGTAAAAAGGGGTGTGATATGAAAGATTTTGGCGTGGCTTATTCTATTCATGTAAATAAGTTACTTTCAACACTGACAGTTCATAGGGATATTTGTGAAGATGTTTTAATGGATAAAACTGTTATTGATAAAATCTCTTTTATATTAGGGTCGAAATATGACCAAACATTTAACGACCGTTTATATCATCATGCGCTCTTATGTTTCCCTCTTCAAATTCAATGTCCTTCATACTGTGTGCTCGAAATTGGTTGTGCTGTATCTATTCCTCAATTTAAAAGTCATATAAATAGTCTTGAATTTGATTCCTATGGGGACTATGTTGACGATATAATTTCTGGAAAATGGTTAGCTGCATACCTGCAACTCTCGGGTGAGACTATGCCAGACGGAATTACAGATGAGAATATTAACAAATTCTTTTTTGGGCATTTTTTAGTGGCACTTGAAGAAAATATGATATTTTCAACTATTCTTTGGGTGAATAAACCGACAGGTATTGAACTATTTTCTCGGGAACTTATTTGAATTTAGACTAAAATATACGAAGGAATAAAATGGAAAAACGCCTTCTAAACATTAACGGGGCAAAGAAATTCTTAATAAAATTATGAAATGGCAAAATATATAATAGAAACAAGGCATGGATAGACATGCAAAGGAGAATTAAATATGTCAAACAATGAAATAACAGTTTGGGGAATACATGGCGGTAGAACCGGTGATGCAGATACACTTTTCTTAAAGGATAATTATGTGGGGCTTGGATGGACTGAGATGGGAGATCTTTCAAAACTTGGAGCAGATAGGGAAGCGTTTAAATTAGAAGTGAAAAATAAATATCCTGAAAAAGTTGAAGGGGCAATCCCGAATAATGCCGGGCAATTGTTCAGGTTTGTTCATGAAATGAAGAAAGGGGACATTATAGTCTATCCTTCAAAAAGAGATAGACAGATTCATATTGGAAAAATTACAGGTGATTATAAGTTTGATTCAAAAAAAGAACCAGGCTATCCCCATATACGACCTGTTAAATGGTTGAAAGAAATATCCCGAACTAAATTTTCACAAGGTGCTCTTTATGAAATGGGAGCAGCAATGAGTTTTTTCCAGGTTAAAACTTATGCAGATGAGTTTTTATCAGCTCTTGAAAGGGAAATACAGCCCACCCCAGTTAAAAAAGACATTACTGTAATAGAAGTGTCAAAGAATATTGAAGAAAATACCCGTGATTTCATCATCAAGCAATTGGCACAGGAACTAAAAGGGCATCCTTTATCTGATTTTGTTGCTCATTTGCTTGAAACAATGGGGTACAAGACAAGAATTTCCCCGGAAGGCCCTGACGGCGGTATAGATATTATTGCACATAAAGATGAGCTTGGTTTTGAACCCCCAATAGTTAAGGTTCAGGTAAAAAGCAGTGAGGGAAGCATTGGCGACCCGATTGTTTCAGCCCTTTATGGCAAAGTTGCTAAGGAAGAATACGGTTTGCTTGTAACACTTGGCAAATTCACGAATCAAGCAATAAACTTTGCAAAAAGTAAGAGTAATCTCCGGTTAATTGACGGCGATGAGCTTGTTTCTCTGATACTTGAACATTACGAGCAATTTGATTCTATGTATAAGGGACTTCTGCCACTCAAGAAGGTTTATATTCCAGAGCAGATTGACGAAGTTGAAGAATAATTTATTTATTGACGATTTAATGAATTTACTGTTGTATAATTATGCCAAAAAGATGTAGAATAAACTAATAAATTCAGAAACTATATTTAGAAAAGCTATTAAAGTGCAGGGTATGTCATTTTATATCGGAGGCGAGTTTAAATGTCAAAAATATCCTCTATTAAGAATTATGATGACTGGACTAGGAAAAAAGTAAAAGTTACTGATTTATTTCTCGACCCTGAAAATATTCGTCTTCAAGTAGAGGTAAAATCTTCTCAAGAAGCTTTGATAAATGATCTTTTTTTAAATGAAAGCGCTATGGACGTGCTAGAGAGTATCACTGCTAATGGGTTTTTTCCTGATGAAGTTCCGGTCGTAGTTAAAGAAGATGATAAATACATAGTTTTAGATGGGAATAGAAGAGTTGCTGCTTTAAAGGTATTGTTGCGTCCGGAAATTGTGCCATCCAAAGAAGTTAGTATTAAAAAAATACTTAAAACAACAAACCCCTCTATCAAGGAAGTCGAAGTTGTTGTTGCTCCTGATCGTGATTCTGTTAGGAAGTTGTTAGCGAGCAAACATACACAAAATACACGTAAACCTTGGAGTACACTTAGACAAGCTTATTTTTATAAAGCAGAACTTGAGCGTGATAAAACGATACAGGATTTAAGAAATGATTATCCAACTGTAGATATTAATAAATTTATACGGCTAATCAATATTCATAAAATTGCTAAATCTGTCAAATATGACTCCGATCAGATAACTAAGAAGATTCATAACGAACGCACGTTTCCTTCTTCCACTTTAGAAAGATTATATGATGATAAACAAATTCGGGATTTTCTCGGTTTTGAATTTGGTGGTGACGGCGAAGTAAAGATAAAAATAGACAAAAAAGAATTTGAGAAAGGTTTTAAACAAATTGTTCAGGATATAGTAGAAAAAGCTGTCGATTCACGTATTTTAAACAATGAAAAAAACAGAAAGGCATATCTGGATAGTATCCCTCGTTCAAGTGTCCCTAATCTTGCTAAAGGAAGTAAGGTTTTAACAAGTGCAGATTTTAAAGAAACCCCGCCTCTTTATGGCAAGAAAAGAACAAAGCTAGCTCCTAAAAATATTAAATTCTCTTTACAATTCCCCGCCCTTAGGAGAATGCTTACCGAATTACAAGAAATTGATTATCATAAATTTCCAAACGCTTCACATGATTTGCTTAGGAGTTTCCTAGAATGTGCGCTTAAAGCTTATTTTGAACACTGTGGTAATCCTGTAAAACCATCAAAACAAAGGAATTATGTTTTTTTGAATGATGTGCTTACTGCTTTTAAAAACGAAATGGATGTTGAAAAGAATACTCAATTGTACCAAGTTACCCAAAAGGTTATTACAAATTCAACTATGGCTTCCTATACTGCACAGGCTATGAATGCAACAAACCATAATCCAAGTATTTTTCCCACTGACAAAGAAGTTGAGGATGCCTGGGATACTTTGGAAGTAATATTTCGCTATATACTAGACCCCAAGCCAAAACAAAATGCAAAAAATAACCCATAAAAGAAATCATAAATTCCATTATAGCCCTTTGAGGTATCCGGGAGGTAAGACTTTTTTATTTCCTTTATTTGATAACTTAATAAAAGAGAGTGGATTTGAGAAAGTTACTTATGTAGAGCCGTTTGCCGGTGGATCTGGGGCGGCCCTTGCTCTGCTTTTTTTGGAAAAGGTTGATCAAATTGTGATTAACGACCTTGATAAAGCAATTTACTCATTTTGGAAATCTGCAATTTATGATTCAGAAAAATTTATAATAAAATTATTTTCAATACCCATTACTATTAGAGAATGGAAAAAACAGAAATTAATTTATAAAAACCCGCGGTCTGGACAATTTGAACTTGGGTTTGCAACCTTTTACCTCAATAGGACAAATATATCTGGTATTTTAGATGGTGGTCCAATTGGAGGTATGCATCAAAATGGCAAATGGAAAATAAATGCTAGATTCAATAAAGAGGCATTAGCTGAAAAAATACATCAATTATCTCTATATAAAAATAGAATCTCTGTTTGTAATAAAGATGGTATAGAGTTGATTAAGGAATATTTAGACAAAAAAAATACTTTTATATATCTTGACCCACCATATTTTGAAAAAGGTGCTATGTTGTATTTGAATCATTATAAGGCAGAAGACCATCAGGCACTAGCAGAAATATTAAATAAAAATCCGAAAGCAATTTGGCTACTTACATATGATAATAAAAAAGAGATAAAATCTCTTTATTCGGAAAGAAAGATAGTAAATTATTGCTTAAATTATAATGCATATGAATCTCGTATGGGGAAAGAAATTATGATTTTATCCGACACATTGGCAGTAAGGGTATAGCTCAATGCAGGTTGCGGTAGCATAAGAAAAGATTATAATACCTTAAAATTACATTACTGTGAGGGAAACATGGCAGAAAAAATACCAGGCAAAAATAAAAAAGAAAGCCAAGAATCAGTATTTATGCAGATTATTCAAAGAGGCGTTGATAAAGGGATAATCGTATTATCAGACGATCAATCTAAGGTAACCTACCATTGCTCAAGAGATTATACGACAGGTTTTAAGAATCCCGAAGAAAAAGTTAGGGCTTCCTACTTTGTTGAATTGATTCTGGATTATCAATACCCGAAAGAAAGAATAAATTTTGAAGTTACTGTTCCCAGAAGAACCCCTGAAGACAGGGCAGACATTGTTATTTATGACGATGATGAATTAAAAATACCTTATTTGATTGTTGAGACTAAAAAGGATGGCATAACAGATGCTGAGTTTAAGCAAGCAATAGAACAGGCATTTGGCAATGCAAACAGTTTGAGGGGTAAGTATGCCTCTGTTATTGCAGGAACCACAAGGACAGCATTTGACATTTCAGGATTCAAACCAAGCGAAAGAGAAAAGAATGTTATTTCTGATATTCCAAAGAAATATGGTAAAACTCCCAAATATAGATTCATTAAAGGTGAAACAGACAAAGAACTAAAAACCATCTCAAGAGAAGACTTGATAAGAACGTTAGGAAAAGCTCATGATACGGTATGGCAGGGTGGTAAACTCGCTCCTACCACTGCATTTGACGAAGTTGCAAAGCTGCTTTTCTGTAAATTAAGAGATGAGAAGCTGACCAAAAAGGGTGAAGAGTATAAATTCCAAATAGGGACGCATGAATCAGCCGAAGATATTTATAGGCGCATAGATTCAATATACCAGAAAGCGAAGAAAGAAGATTCAGAAGTATTCAAGGAAGATATCCGTTTAGACCCAAGGGTTGTATATAGTGTTGTTGAACATTTACAGGGGCTTGCCATCAATAAAATTGATTTGGATACAAAAGGCGTAGCCTTTGAAAAATTTATGGAAGATTTTTTCAAGGGTAAGATGGGACAGTTTTTTACTCCTCGTGAAATTATTAAATATTGTGTTAATATGATTTCCCCTGATAGGGGCGACCTTGTTTTGGATCCTTCCTGTGGAAGTGGTGGTTTTCTTCTTAATGCAATGGACAGGGTTAGGAATTATGCAGAAAAGAATTATGATACGCAAGAGGCATACAATTACTGGCATGATTTCGCAAAGGATAATCTTTACGGCATTGAGATAAATGACCAAATTGCCCGAGTATGCAAAATGAACATGATTATTCATGATGACGGCCATACTAATGTAATTAGTACAGATGCCCTTAGTGACTTTGAAGACTTCAAGAAGATTCATGCTAAATTTAAGAAAGACCATTTTGACATAATTCTGACAAATCCGCCATTCGGTGCAATCGTAAAATCAACAGAAAAGGATTATCTTGATAAATATATATTAGGTGAAGACAAACAGAATCAAAAAACAGAAATCTTATTTATCGAAAGGTGTATTAATTTTGTTAAGCCAAAATCCGGTAGGATTGCCATAGTTTTGCCTGATGGTATTCTAACCAATTCTTCTTTACAATATGTGAGAGACTTCATAATGGAACATTGCCAGATTTTGGCTGTTGTCTCTTTGCCTCAATTTGCGTTCTCTCACTTCGGTGCAGGTGTAAAGTCCTCTCTGGTATTCCTTCGCCGCAAAGGAGAGAAAGAGAAAATTGAAAAGTATCCTATTTTCATGGCAATTGCTGACCATATAGGATACGATGCTACAGGCAGACAAGACCCGATTAATGATTTAGATACTATTTATGAAGAATATCAGAAGTTCCTGAAGAATCCTAAGGGGTATAAGTAATGGAATGCTTTACTGTTTTATCGAATGAAATTGAAGGCAGGTTAGACTGCTTTTATTATAATCCTGTATTCATCGAATTAGAGAAGAAAATAAGGAGTAAAACTAAAAAAATTCTTGGCGATTATATTCTCAATATCGCAGGTGGAGCAACTCCTGAAAAGGACGAATCTGATAAATATTATACTGAATCCCCTAATGAAGGGGTGCCATTCATAAGGGTTCAGAATCTTGGTGAAGAAGGATTAAAGTTAGATGATTGTAAGTATATTAAGTGCGAAACTCATAATACAATGTTAAAAAGAAGTCAGGTCAAAGAGTATAACCTACTAACCAAAATTACTGGCGTGGGAAGGATGGCAATATCTTCTATTGCTCCGAAAGGATTTGAAGGTAATATAAATCAACATGTAGTAGTTATGCAAACAAGTGATTATGAGACAAGCAAAGTATTGGCTGCATTTTTAAATTCAGACATTGGTGAGAAGCTTGCTTTCCGTCGTTCAACCGGAGGTACGAGACCCGCTTTAGATTATCAAGCACTAAAGACCATACCGATAATATTTGAACCTAAAATAGTAGAGATTATGCAAAAAGCCTATGTTGAAAAAAAGAGAAAGGAACAAGAAGCTGAAATAATTATTAACTCTCTAAACAACTTTGTTCTTCAGTTACTAAACATTAAAGTTTCGGAAATTAATGATAAATTATGTTTTGTGGTATTTTCAGATGAAATTGTAGGAAAAAGATGTGACCCAAAGAAGTATACTGTAAAACCGACAGGAATCATTCAAGCTATATCAAAAGCGAAATATAACACAAAAGAGTTATCTAGTCTAATACAAGAAACCATATCAGGAGAATGGGGCGAAGATGAAGAAAAGGAAGAACAATTTATTGATTATATCAATTGCAGTGTTCTTAGAAATACGAATTTTGATAACAGATATAATTTAAATCTGCACGATGTAGCTCAAAGACTTTTACCTCAAGAAAAATATATTAAAACAAAACTTATCAAAGGTGATATTCTAGTAGAAAAATCTGGTGGTAGCCCAATTCAGCCTGTTGGCAGGGTGGCGATAATACAAGACTCAAATGAAGGTTATGGTTTTAGTAATTTCTTGCAGTGTGTCAGACTGAATCAAGAAAAGGTGCTTCCCGAATATGTGTTTGCATACTTAAGAGCACTTTATGGATTAGGATATATGGAGTATCTTCAAAACCAGACTACAGGGATTAAAAATTTGATTATGGAAGAATTTTTATCTATTCAAATACCCTTACCGCCTCTATCTGTCCAAAAAGAAATTGCGAAAATAGTATTGACTAGCATTGAGAAAGCAAAACAATTAGAAAAAGAAGCACGGAATATTATAGAAGAGGCAAAAAAAAAGGTTGAAGAAATTATATTAGGGAAAATAGTATGATATCTTTAAAAGGTATTTTTGGTATTTCTTTGGGTGGGTTTCCTTGTATTAGAGGCTATGCTAAACTTGGTGATTTGGCAAAAATATCAAAGGCGAATCCAGGTTTTCAAAGGGAATTGCTTCCCCATCATAAGAAAGATATTGAAATATTTCTAGATAATCAGGAATACCTATTTTTCTCTGAGATTGTTCTCTCGTGCCCCTTATACTACGATTACGGTAAAAAGAATGCAATAAGCGGTCTTAATCCGATAAATAGTATAGGAAATAAGGAAAACTTCAGTTCCAATGTAAATAAGTTAAGTATTAAATTTAAGAAGAATACTGATATTGTTGAACTTACTATTGATGAGACAAAAAACGATTTTCTTTTAAGCAGAGTTGACGGTAACCATAGGTTATCTGCTTCTGATTTGAAGGATTCTTTTAAAGAGTATACTACACCCTTTTGTATAATTCTTTTTTCAGATGACAAATCCGATAAGCGGGATAAAGTGATATTCCATAATATTAACTTTCGCTCAATACCTCTGGAGTTTGAACACAGTCTGAAGATATTCCTAGATGATGTTTCTTTATTCTCGGATGATGAGCTTAAAAAGCCAAGTCTTGGTTGGGCGTACTATTTTGCCAGAAAATTGATGCATGATGACTATCAAAACATATCAGTGCTACACAAGGATGGAAAATACAGGCATATATTAGTAAATGCAGTAAAATTATTATTGGAAAGGGGAGCAATAAAAGAAAATGAAGATGAACTTAGCAAGATAAGAAATGCTCTTAACAGACTCGATACTATTTATTTAAAATATCCTGTAATACACTCAAATTCGGGAATATTCTCAACTATGTTATATTTGCAGATACAAAAAGAGTATCTTATTGAACCTTTTCTTCAATGGGTTACTAATGACCTTGTTTATGATATAAAGGAAATATCTCCAGAGAGTTTATTAGAAATATTCAATAAGAGGATAGAATCGAGAAGCAGGGAAATATTTATTTCAATGGATTTTAATAATAAACATTCAAAGCTTAATTTTAATGTTGTGAGTGATGTCATAGATTCTATAAACCAGAAATATTTCAATAATACTCCTCCTCTGCAATTAAAGAAAATAAAAGTTGACAACCCTAATGACCCTTGCACATTTCGAATAACCGAAGAAATTGTTTGTAAAATAGAAACATGTGGTTTGTTGATAGCCGATCTTACTGGGATGAATTTGAATGTTTACCATGAGTCTGGTTATGCTATGGGCTATATAAAAGGGAAAGGTCTTAGTAATAAGATAATGTTCCTTTTGTACCATGATAAAAAGGATAGAGATGTAGATAAGAAAGTTGCTTTTAATTTAAGAGATTTTTCTCAATTGAGGTTTTCAAATAGGAAATTACTAAAGAGCAAAATAAAAGATAGAATATTGAGGCATTATAATCTCTTATAGTTTTCCGTTCAGATAAATAATAGCACTGCAATAAAAGCATTGTAAATTTGACTTAATTCCCGAAAAATAGTATCTTTACCTCGTAGAGTTCGCATTTCATAAGAAGTGCGAACTTTTTCTTTTTTATGGCATAACTCCCTTATTAGAATACCGTCAATAAATTATAATATTGTCAATTCATCTGCCCGTATCAAATTAAACTACCCTTAAAACACATTTTATCTGTTTATCACTCTCCTTTCCCCTTAAATTTCAACTCCGTCGTAAAACCGGCAAAAGGTTTAAATTGCCGTGTTTTTTCCTATTTCCATGGAGTTCAGAAAACTTATGAAATCTGCACCGGGAAAACCGAAGAAAAAGAGGTTTAACTGGACACTTGACGAAAGCAAGTATCTTTCAACAGAGGAAGTCAAAAAACTCCGGGAAACATGCCTAAAGAGAAGGGATATTGCTGTTATACGGCATGATTATATTCCCGTGAGAGACTGGTTCATGGTCGAGCTTGGCCTTAATGCCGGGCTTCGTGTTGCTGAAATGGCAAATCTCAAAGTTTCTGATCTATTCATAGATGAAAACCAGTCTTCTATATCTACTATCGGCAAGGGAAGCAAGAAAAGAGCTGTCTGGATAAGTAAACGCTTCAAAAGAAGCTGTATATGGTTTTTAGGCTGGAAGCAGAGAATAGGGCAGAGCATAAGCCCTGATTCCTATTTATTGACTGCGCAGGACAGCAAGAGATTGACTACAAGGGCATTGCAGAAGGCATTCAAGCGGTGTATGGCAAAGGCAGGGCTGGCAAGCCATTACTCAATACATTGCCTGCGCCACACTTACGGAAGCCATCTCTATGTCTCAAGCGGTCATGATTTAAGGCTTATCCAGGAACAGCTTGGCCATTCATCTGTAAAGGTAACGGAAGTATATGCAAGTGTAATGGATGTAGATGCAAAAAAAGCAGTTGAGAGGCTATATAAGTAAATATATGCAAAATGATGAAGAAAAATACAATGAGAGTATAGAAAATATCTTATGCAACAAGGAGTTGGAAACCCTGCGGGTAAAATTTATCCTGGTGCTATCGGGGCTAACAAAAATAAAGGAGAACAATACCCGAAGGGCAAACATAAGCCTTATTGAAACAATTTTAGATAAGCTTTACGATATTCTTGTTGCCAAATCTAACAGTTGAATATTTTAATTAAAGGAGGCTATCAGATGACAAAAAAAAATATTGTTTTAAATTTGTTGAGATTTTCTTTATTGTTATATTTTATTAGTTACCCAATAACTGCCCTTGCCGGATGGCAAACAGTGACGATCGATTCAGGAACAAGCAATTGGGGTGGAAACAACTATTCGCTTAAACTCGATTCAAACGGTAATCCGCAAATATCCTATTTTCGCGACGGGTATGTTAAACATGCTAAGTGGAACGGTACAACATGGTCACTCAGTACAATAGACTCAACGGGATACTATGGCTCAAAAATATCTATGGATTTGGATTCGAGTAATAATCCACATATAGTTTACACATACACATCAGGAACAACCGTTTCCTATCTAAAGTATGCCGAATGGACAGGTACTGCGTGGAGCACAAGCACTATAGATTCCCTTGGTTATACAGGTAAAAACGCAAGCATAGAAATTGACGCATCTAGTAACCTGAACGTGATTTACAAAAGGACAGACACAGGTGAAATAAAGTATGCCAAGTGGAGCGGTTCCTCATGGACTATTCAGTCAATTGCAGTTTCAACAACAAGTGCATATATATCGTTTGGTCTGGATAAAAACAATTACCCGAATATATCATATTTTTCTTATCCTAGCGGTGGCTTAAAGAATTTAAAATGGTCAGGGACAAGCTGGATAACGTTGACAGTTGACACAAATACAAGCGCTGGATACTGTGATTCATTAACGGTTGATTCTAACGGTAACCCACATATAGCTTATTATGCATGGCTGGACAAACTAAAATACGCCAAATGGGACAGTACTTCATGGAATACCCAGTTAGTATCATATCCAGGTGGGACAGATGTAAACGATATGGAGATAAAAACTGATTCAGCCAATAATCCTCACATAACCTATGTAAACAGAAATGATAGTAATATATACTACGCGAAATGGACAGGTACTTCATGGGACATTAAGACTATAGGCAGCATGGGAAGCTATGCTGGCGGCTTTGGCGGGCATCCAAGTATAGCGTTAGATTCGTCTAACAATCCACGCATATGCTATATTTATTTCGATACAAACCAATCGCCGATGTACAGCGAAGTAAGGTATGCGAAATATACACCTGATATTTATTATTATATAAAAGGCTATGTCAAAGATATCGGCGGAAACGCGATATCTGGCGTAAATATTGACCTATCAGGTGATAGTGCAGGCAGTTATACCACAACAGCTTCAGGTTACTACGAGTTCCTAAACCTTCTAAAGGCCGGAAACTATACAATAACACCGTCCAAAACCGATTATTCATTCAGTTCAATAAATAATACTTATGCAAATCTTAGTGCAAACCAAGACAACCAGAACTTTACCGGAACTCTTATTACTTATTACATAAAAGGGTATGTTAAAGATACTAATGGTCAAGTCATAAGCGGTGTGACGGTAGCTTTAACCGGTGATAGTTCACAGCAATACATAACCTCAAGTTCAGGCTATTACGAATTTACAGGGCTATTGTCCGGTTCCTATACCGTTACTCCAACAAAGACAAATTACACTTTTTCGCCCGCTTATAATACTTATACGCTCACATCAAACCAGACTAACCAGAGTTTCTCAGGCGACCTTGTGCCGTTAATCTCGGTAAGCGTTTCAAACCTTGATTTTGGCGAGCCCAAGGTAGGCGAATCAAAGACGTTATCGTTTACAATAACCAACACAGGCGGCGGAACTTTAAGCGGGACAATAACCAGCGACAAAGACTGGCTTACAGTTTCCCCTGCAAGTTTTAGCGCAAGCACAACAACAGTGACCGCTGCCGTAAACACATCCGGACTTACAGGTAAAAATTATACAGGTATAATAACTATAACATCAAACGGCGGCAATAAAACAGTAACTGTAAGTGTTACACCTACCTGCGTGATAGTATACCCTAACCCGTATAGGATATCCAAAGGTGCACCGTTAAACTTTTGGGGTACAGGTGTGCCTTTTTGCGAGATAGATATCTATACGCTTACTGGCAATCTTGTCAAAACAATCAGAGAAACAAGCGGCAATGACAAAGTATCTTGGTCTGCTGAAAATGACAGCAACGAAAAAATAGTTCCTGGGATCTATCTTTACAAAACTAAAAATTTTAGGGAAAACAATATCGGCAAATTTACGGTAACAAAATAAAACTGTGTTTCAGTGTAAAAATCGGCATCTTGTTACTGCTGAACAATAAGGAGGCACGATGAAAAATTTTATCTTGATGACACTTATGTTCTTATGTTTATTATCTTTAGTTGAAAAAAATGTATTTGCAGACAGTTCTGGAAGCGTTGGCGGTGAACTGTTGAAACTAGATTTAGGCGAACGTGCAATAGGTATGGGCGGCGCATTTTGCGCTGTTTCGGATAATGTTACCGCCATACACTGGAACCCTGCCGGTTTAGCTCAACTGAATCTAAGAGAAATATCGTTAACTCAATACGATTATGTGTTAGATATGCCTGTCAAATATTTGGGGTTTGCGTATCCTTTAAACAAAAATCACGGTGTTTTAGGTGTACAGTTTGTACAGCTTACTTCTGACGATATTTATAGGGACGATAATGCTTCTTTACTAGGTAAATTTACGGATGAGAAAACTGCTGTTACATTGAGTTACTCGCTTGTTATAAATGATGTGTTGTTATTCGGAATAAATCTGAACACATTATATTCAAGATATGACACATATGAAACAAGCGGCGCGGGTGTTGATATGGGATTGTTGTACAAAACACCGGTCAAAAATCTTAAACTGGGTGTTGTTGTTAAGAATATTGATGCAAGCATAAAGTTTACAGATGATCTGGAAACAATTCCTCTCAACCTGACACTCGGGGCATCTTATGCTTTGCTTGACAAAAAACTGATACTTGCGCTTGATACGGACATCTTTAAAGATGCAGGTTCAAAGTTGCATCTTGGCTGTGAGTACAACTATGCGCCTGTCAAGAAATGGGATATGCAACTCTCTTTACGGGTCGGGTACCAAAACTCACTTAATTCCGGAAACAGTGCTCTGATGTCAGGTGTAAATACCGGGTTTGGTATAAGATACAAGAACTACAGTATTGACTATGTTTCGTTACCATATAATGATTTTGGTACAGTTGCAAGAACATCTTTAAGCGTAAGATTTTAACGTTGGGTACGATAATAACTTTCAAAGGAAGAATATAGCCAGAAGAAAAAGCAGGTATTAGATAATATAAAATAAACACAATCATTTATTTCAGGGGCAACGGTAAGTCTGACCCCCAAAGATGAGCCGTTGCCTCTTTCTTTTTAGTAAAACTTATAAATCAGGCATCTGTGTGATTGTCATAATGGCAGAAGACTTAGAGAATGATAAGTGGGTTGATATTAAAATATCATTAAGTGCCCTTTCTTCGGGTATAATAAAGGCAAAGAAGCAGCTTGAAGAATATTCAAAGGAACTCGGCTGGGAAATAGAAACAGCCAAAAAGGGTGTTGTAGACGTTGATGGTGAACGGTGGTATGAAATTACAGTTGCACCTAAAGGTGGTAAAATAAGCCCGGAGGATTTAAGAGAACGAAGCGATTTAATTAAGGGGTTTGCCGGAGCTATATTGAGAGATACAATCTGCCAGGGTAATGAAGAGAGATGGCAGAAAAATAACATTAACACATGGGGTTTTACGACTATAGATAAGAAACTATGTCTAAACATATCATTTTATACTATACTTTCCATTGTCCTTGATTTAAAGAAAGCGATAAAGCTTGACCATGAAAGCCCTAATCTATTCGAAAAAGCATTTGAAATATCTTTGAAAGAATGGTATCTCGAAAACGTGAAGAAAATCAATGGTCTTTTCGTTTCTGGTGAGGATAAATCTAATGCAGAGCGCTTAACTGTTATTTTAGAAGAAAATGGAATGCCTAAAATTCATTTTGTGAAAAAAGGATTTACACGGAAGCTCGTAGATTTTCTTTTTTGTGACGATTAATATTTTAAATTCATAAATATGTTTCTTTCAGTGCAATATTATAAGTTAAGCGAGTGATTAGGATTTTTACCTTTGTCTGTTATTTAACAAAAATATCATTATTTTTTCGTAAATAGTAGCCTGTCTTTTAGGACAATCCTATTAAAAAGCATATTTTGCAGTATCTATATGCGAAAAGAGGTGACGGCAAATTATGAGTGGGTGGCTGAAAGTGCTAGGCGAAAAGCCATTCTATTGAGTTTTAACAGGCCAATGATTAAATCTGAGATTGAGGAAAAGGTTTCTTCTTTTATTGGTATCAAAGGCAGGGCAAGCGTTAAGCTGAAAGAATTTATTGACAGAGGACTGATAGTATTCTCAAATCAGGCAGTAAGAGAAGGCAGGATTTACAGCTTATCCGAAACCGGCAGGGGAATTGCCCTTGAGGTTGCGGAATCAGGCAATTTTCATTGGCAGTATTCCGAGCCGGTGCTTGACTGGCGATTATATGGCAGTATTGTTTGCGGTAGGCGAAAGAGAAAAATATTGCATGATATAGTAGAGAAAGGGCGCATTACTACGATTTTAAAACACTATCATATAAAAGCTGAACTCTTGCGGGATACCCCCCGTAGTTATAGATACAAAATTCTTAATGACTTCCTGAAATCAGGGGTTGTGCAGAAGATTATTGAAAAAGGAGTGCCTGTATATGTGCCGACTGAGAAGGCCAGGGAGTTATATTCACTTATTTTTGCGAATTAGCTTTGATTCTTCTTTTTTATATTTATCTTGGTTGATTCTATTTTTTCGTTCATTTTTGCCCATTTCTTTTTTAGCTCTATTCCTTTAGCAGGATCGTTCATTCGCACCCCTTGTTTATCTAGTTCTATTAACATAGTCTTAATAAAATCTAAAGAAATGTCCTGAAAATCCTTTAGGTTATTGAACTGGTCAGTTAGGCTATTTACTTTTTCTTCCAATTCAGTCTTTTTATCAGGGGGCAGTTCTTCAGTCTGGTAGATTTGGTTTTTTAAAATCGCTTTCAAGGTTTCTTCATCTAAGTGTTCATAGGCCTGGCTCATGTCCTTAGAGTGACCCATGAAGTCAGCAGCCGTGTCCTTGCTTATCTTACCTTCACGTGCCAGCTTGTATAACATCGTGGCTCTGCTATGTCTCAGGAGATAGTTCCACATATTACGTCCAACCTTATCAGACAGCCCACGCATCCACAAGCTAATAGTAGATTTATCGATTGGTTTGTTTATATCCCCCTTACTATGGAAAACATAAACACCAATAGTTCCAAGCCTTTCTTGTTCTTGTTTTAACAGATGCAAATAGCCAGTAGCTTTCTTTACAAACACAGGCCGAGACCTTTTTGTCTTTGTGGCATAAATATTAACCTCTGAAATGTCTCCATCTATGCTCAGCTTTAAGTCTGCCCACTTCAACAGCCTTGTCTCAATGGTCCTTAGTCCAGCTTCAAATTGAACCAAGAAGAATGTCTTATAGAATAGCCTACTTTCATGTTTTAGAATATTCTCAATATCTATTTCGGTAAGCATATCTGCGGAAGACATCTTATTTTTATTAGCAGGTTTTGAGATTAGCCTGATATCTTCTAAGTTATTGAATCGAGCTGACCAATCCTTAAAATGCCATTTAAGAAAATTTCTTAAGTTTATCTTAATGTTATTGCGCGCATAATCACCCATATAGGAATTGTTAAGCAAAACCAGGAAGTTAATAATGTCATTTAAGGTTAGTTTTGAAAAAGGCTTTTCTGTAACATATCGGATATGTAATACATAGCGCTTGATGTCTGCCAAAGTCTCGGCAGTCATAGAACCATACTTGGCTCTAGCCGTTCTATATTTTAAATACTGGCTAATAATATCCTGCTCTTTCTTAGGTAGGGAATTATAAAAGAATTCAATCGGCGAGCCCCCTTGTCTGCCTTTCTCGAACTTCGGATAATTATTTAGCATATAAGAAGCTATCTATTGAACCTTATAAACGTTTGGAAAAGGCTGTCCATTGTGCTACGCCGGGTAATACTTCCCAAACATTGTTAATGGTTAGGAATTGCCTATAAGACCTTAAGCTTAAGACTTTCATATACAGAATCTATCCTTTAAAAATCTTGTTCATAAAATAATATTATACAGGCATTTTTACAAACGGAGCATTGTCTAATTCATTCATGAATATCTCTGGTTACAGTATTGCATTTTAGTAATAACCCGAATGTTTGTCATACCCGCCGGTATAGTAGTCCTTGTGGGATTCTACTATGTGGTTGAAAGCAAGCTCTATGTCTTTCAATGTATTTCTTATAGACTCAACATTGCTGCTCATTCGTAGTATTGCCTTTTCGCATTTCTTTTCAAGATTTTCGTTTGCCATTTGTTATTTTGTGGTGAATACAGTTTTCTTTATATTCGTTGTCCTAAAACTCGGGCTTGGCAGAGTGGCTACGCATAATTGCCGACGCTGGTGGCTATCACTTTTTTTGTGTTAATTATGCCTGCCTTTTTAAGCTCTTCCTTGATTTTGAGTTCTGTGGCTTCGTTTGTGGCGACAGAAATTACGCAGGTGCAGTTGTGTTTCAGGCACTTCATTACATTGTAAACTGCTCTCCTGGGTTCTGTCTCAATTTCTATGGCAATATTCTCATTCTGTTTTTCTATGATTATATCGGCATTTCCATTTACGGGTTCTTCAATCTTAACCTTGTATCCTTGTTTTGAATAGTATTCGGCTATTTTGTTTTTCCAGTAGCGATGTTCTATGCCTTCGTTTGAGAATTTAGCATCATATCCTGTTTCATTCAGGTGTGCTATTCCCTTGTTTGTGAGCTGTAATGCCTTAATCATTCCTTTTGCAGTTGTTATCTTTCCTGATTCTACCAGACCCTTTTCAATCAGCCTATCCTTTGTCTTGTTTCCTTCCCTTACATTCAATTCAAGCCGGTTGTATCTTTCAATTATGTTAGAAGTCGGCATTTCATACACATCTGCCAGGAATTTATTGTAAACAAGGGGTATTTCAATTTTTTGCGAAACAGGGGGTATAGTATCATGACATGGTGAAATACCCTCAAATTCGCTGAAATTCTTGTTTACAGGGCTGGTAGAGGCGAAATGCCCCTTCATTCTTTCTTTAATTATTTCATCTGTTATTACCCCTTTTTGGATAGGAACCAATGGGAATTTTACATGGCAGGGATCAATCCTGTTTTTTATTTTTAGTATTCCTTCGCCGACTTTCAGCTTATCAAGATAGATTTCCTGCCCGTTTTCAAGGAACAATGATTTCTTTGAAGCGTAAATGTCATCGCCGTGCTGCAAGCCTAAAGTAATCTGTGTGTGGCAGTTGCCGAGAATGTATATAGGCAGAAGGCTTGTATGCTGTGTTATGCTTACCAATCCTTCCCCGAATCCTCTTATCTCTCGATATACGTTTTCCAATGAACTTAAAGATTCCATTTCTATTTTGTTTTTAGGGAAAAGATTATGAATTTCCTCAATGAACAGGACGTGCCTTAATTTATCGCTTTCTCTTTGCGAGAGCCTGTATAAGTGGATCCATCTCAAAATTATTTCAGTAAAGAAAGTTCTCAAGGGTTTTGGCATTTCCTGGTCAAGTTCTATTATGACGGGTTTTTCAAGTAACTCTTCAAGCTTTATAGGATGCCTTACATTAAAGCATACTGCATGAGGCCCGAAGGTGAAGCTCTTTAATACCCTTGCTGTGGACTGCTTCCAGAGCAGCTCTCTTGCGAAAGCATTTGTCTTTTCAAGTTCCTTCAAGCCGTCAAAGAAGTTAGGGTATTTGTCGCCCTGTCCTATGGTAAAACCTGCTTCTTTGAATTTCTTTTCATAAATCTTCATGAAGAAGTCTGCGACTCCCATACCGGCAAGGTGCGATCTTTCAAGGGCTTCTGTTATTATTGCAAGCCATGTTTTCCAATGAACATTTGGCGGCGGCCTGAAAGGGTTCCAGTAAAAAGGCGCTGTCATTCTTCCTACTGTGAATACTTGTACATCCTTTAATTCAGGAAATTTGTCTGAAAGACTTAACAAATTACGGTAGCTTCTTTTCCAGTCAATTACTATAAAGGGGGTTTTGTTCTTTAGCAGGTTAAGGGCGAGAATCATGGCCAGATTTGTCTTACCCTCGCCTGTTATTGAGAATATGCCTATCTGTTTTACAAAGTCCTGCTCATTTAGTCCAACCGGACAGACTTCTTTTCCGTTATACAAGACGTTCCCGATGGGGAATGTTCCCTTTGCAGATTCTTTGTCAGGCGGAACAAGTAGAATGTTTTCCTTTCCAATGTCTGTTTGCAGATGCTTGAAATATAGAACCTGAAATATTTCCTCAAGCTCTTTTCTATCTTTCCAGCCACTCGTGAGGTAAGTTTTCCATAAAATGTCTGCTTTCCAGCCTAGTACGGGCTTGAGCCTCTTGCAAATCTCTTCCGGTGTGAGGTTATTGTTATTCATACCGCACTACTCCCTCAAGGCTGTTTCCTGAAATCAGTTGTTTCTTCCTTGCGTTTGTCTTGTAATCATTCATTGCAAACATCAGGTCTTTTCTTAACTCTGCTATATCGCGCCAGCATGATATTTCCTGCTCTCTTTTATCTTTTTCAGAATCCAGTATGCTTTTTTCGATGTCATTCCTTGCTTTGATAATTACTGGTGAGGTTGTGTCACAGAAAAGGTCTTCAAGCTGGAAGAGCCTGCTTCGCTGTCCTGATATTGAATAATCTATTTTGTTCAGGTTATTGTATTTTATCCCTATTCTTTCCTTTATCTGCGATATGGTGTTAATGACTGAGCTTTTTGCAAAAGCTGTCTTGTCAGCAAACAATAGGTCAATTTCGTCTTTGGAATCCCTGCATGATTGCATTTCCATAAACCTATTCAATAGAGTCAGGTCTTCCTTGTCTGCATATATCGGGATAAAGCCATTATTCTTTTCCTTCTTGCAGTATTCCAAGTCCTTTATGATTTTGTATTCAAGTTTCATCTCTTTTAAGTGGCAATCAGTTCCTTAAAAGCTATGTCCTAATTCACGGGAAGGGGATAACTTCTCTTTTAGGACACTCCTTTTATGTGGCCCTGCCTGCTTATGTCAATGAAAAAGATAGTTGTAGTTGAAAGCAGGATAAGGGATTTGATTGAAGGTGTGAGCCTGTCCTCTGATTTTATCCCTGCCTTGAGTTTAAGGGTTGAAACTTTAGTCAAAGAAGCAAAAAGGAGAGCTGAATCAAATGGAAGAAAGACATTGCAATCAAAAGACCTGTAAATATTGCGGAGAGAAAGTTGAGGGGCTTTTTGAGTCTGTCCGAGTATTTAGGGGTAGTGTGATTGAAACACGGACAATATGTTTTAGCTGTTATTTTCTTGAACGTTGCATATAATAAATCCTGCCTTTTAGGACACGCCTTTTATATTCCAATTACCTAAATATTTTAACTCATTTCAGTAAAAGCACGGGGTTTCATAAGCAAACCCAATGCGTGCTTTTTAGGGCGATTTAATTCGTCGAGTATGTAATTCTTTCGACTTATTCGGAGATATGGAAAATAAACAGGCTGTTTGTCTCAACAAAAATTGACAAAGGAGGCAAACATTTATGAATAGTTTCTCGTGCAGTGGCAAGGTATCAAAAATCAGTGAGCCGATTTTCTTAAATGAAAACACAATGGCTCTGCGTTTTACGGTAATGGCGGTAAATGGGCAGGTGGATTCCCAGGGCAAACCTCGTGCTGATTACGTTCCCTGTATCCTGTTCAATCCGAGTGAGGAGCTACAGGGAGTATTTGCAGGGGATAAAACTGGTTTTGTCGTGGAGTTTTCAGGGAAAGTATCAAGCACCAACCTGCCTAATCCAAATCAAGGAGGAAAGAAAAGCTTCAGAACAGAAGTAATAGTTTACAAGAACACTCTTCTATTGAAGAGCTAAATCAAAGAGCAAACAGCCTGTTTGCAGTAGTTTGTCAGCAAAGCAGTAATAATCGGGGCCTGCCGGTCTAGTAATGCCGGCAGGTCTTTTTTCTATTGGAGGCAGTAATTATGAACGTATTTGAGTATGAAGGGAAAAAGTGCATTTCAATTAATGGCAAAGATTATTTTTTAATCAGGGGATATGCAAAGCATTATGACAAATACATTTTTGTGCAGGTTGCAGGGAATACTCCTTTGCATAAAGAGGATATGCCGACAAAAGATTGGGAAATTGTCAGCAGTAAAGCAGATGATAAAAAGTCATGGATTGCTTATGTCAAAAGCTATTTCAGCTATGACACCGGAAAGGCGACTTCCGTTTTAGCGTTTTTAGGTGCAACAACGGCAGGCTCATATTATGTTGCGCTTAATTTTATCGCAAAGAAGTTCGGCATAGACCTGCCTGCCGATAAAATACACAAACTTGCTGATAAGTATTCAAAAGGAAAGAGCGAACATTTCTGCATAAGCGAGTTTGCGGATAACGGGAATACCGGGCAGAGCATGGTTTTAGTTGAGTTTAACGCAGGATTTGACGAAGAAATGGCTTTTGAAATTCTTAACTTCTCAAAAAAAGGAGATGATAAAAATGAGATTCATTAAGAAAAAGAGCGTTATGGAATGTGTGAAAACAATTTCGGGAAGAAAGAGAATCATATCAAGAAGATTTTATCTATGGCTTGACGCAAGAGTCCAAACGGCAATAGAGGACGTCGTAAAAAGAACGGGCGGTAACAAACGAATAGAAGGATTTTAGGAGGTAATCGTATATGAACGGCGAAGAACGCAACAACATTATTACTCATCTTGAAAACTGCGATACGTTTGACGGTTTTGTGATTAAAGATGAAAAGTGCAGGCAGTATTTTGTGTGTGCCATAACTTTGTTATCAAGGCAGAATGGCAATACATTCCTGCAAAAACTGAGAAGTTTAGGTTGTAAATCCTACAAGCGAAAAATAGAGAATGAGGAGGTGGACAACGATGCAGACAGCAAAACAGATGGACAATGATTTAAAGTCAACTGGCAGGCAGTCAAACAAAAACCTTAGTTTCAGGTTATACGGTAAAAGCAAACATCAGCAGTATTATACTCCGAACGAATTAGCGGACTGTATCTGTAAGATGCTGCTACCGGCGTTTGACGTAGAAAACATAGGATACCTTTCCGTGCTTGATCCGACCTGCGGTTCAGGGAGATTATTACTTCCCTGGAAGAATGTAAAAGCGCAGGTTTTAGGGATTGAACTGGACAAGGAGATAGCAGTAGTAGCAAAACGGCTTATTGGCAAAGAAAACGTAAGAACAGGGGATTTGCTTGATTACGCCTCTTTACTGAACGGGTTTAACCTTGCCGTATCAAACCCGCCTTATGGCATAAGATGGGACGTTAAGGATAAAAGCGTCAGCTTTGAGGCAACGTCTTACGGCGAGTCAATTGAAAGCCAGTCAGCAACAATAGAGATAATCACGCAGGCGCTTGGCTATAACGGGATTCTTGCAGCGATAATCCCTGCAACTACGTTTACAAACGCAAAAGATAGCGGGTTAAGGAAACACTTGTATTCAAACTATGACGTTCTGTTAAAAGCAACTCTGAAGAACGTATTTAAGGCAGAGTACAACATAGACGTTGTTGTTGATTTGGTAATCGCGCAAAAGAGCTATGTCCGTGATGAAAAAGAAAAAGCGGATTACGAAAAGCTTGAGATTGACATAATAAAAGATTTCGGCTGGCAGAATACTCTGATTTCCGCAATGAAAAAGATAATTGAAGATAAGAAAATTGAAGTTATGTCTTCCAAAAGCGGCCACGTTCCGTTCCTGAATATGTTAGAGCCAGTTGAAACTGAAAACAAGGCAAACATAACGTGCAGGGGCATATCAGGAAATGTATCTACAATAGCGTTGCTTAATTTTATCAATAAAACGGTAGAGGATTACAACGTAATTCAGGGAGTGCAGACAGGAATAGTTGATGCCTACCTGTCATCGGCTAACCTTATTAAACGAGGAATAAAGCCTGCAATGGAAATGCTGAAACATCTCGGCTTTAACGCTGAGGCAAAGAAAGAGGATATAGACCGTCTTGAGCGGTTAAAGGAAAAGTATGAGTTTCTTTCAATGCCAATCTATAAGCCAAAGAGCCATCAGTTGCTTGCGTATTTTTATGACAAGGAGTACGAAGCTAAAGAAACAGTAAAAGATAAGGAAAATAGAGTGCTTTTTAAGGAAGGCAAAAAATATCATCTTCACCCAAGCTGGGTAAGGAGAAAAGAATTAGCCAAGTTAGATAACGTGTATGATGAGCAGTCAAAAAAGAACTTTACAATAAAGACAGAGATTGATAGGGGTTATCTTTCAATAAATGTCATAAGCGAGCAGGGTCAGAAAACATTCCGGGAGATAGACCTTGAGGACATAAAGACGTTTATTAAGGTGTTTCCTCTGCCGGATGTTGAGGACGTAAATGACAAATATCCAAAACTTGTTGAAAGTTATAGAAAAAGAATTGAATCGGAGTTTCCGTTTCTTTTTGACTATCAAAAAGAGGATTTAGCAAGGCTGGCTCTGAAGAATTTCGGTTATGTTGGCTATGAGATGGGCGGGGGCAAGACAGTAACATCTGTGTGCTGGGCAAAGTTAAGGAATTATAAGCATGTGCTTATTGTGTGCCAGTCAGGGCTTGTAGATAATTGGCTTAATGAACTGAACAAATTTGGTTTTAAGGTACAAAAGCTTACTACCCACAGCTCTGTTGACAAATTAAAGGAACAGAAGAGAGCAGACCAAAAAACAGGTGAAACTATTTATTACATAACAAGTTATGAGTTTCTGTCTTTGGAATCCGGCAAGAGATACGATCCCTGGGACTGCATAGAGTATGACAAGGACGGCAACATAAGAAGAAAATCTACGGATAATAAATCAGAGAAATGCCCTTTATGCCACAGAAGTTTTTCGGATGCGATAAAGGAATGTCCTAAATGTAAAGAGCATGAAAAATGGACGGGCAATGTATGCCTTAAATGCGGTTATGTTGCATATACCTACACTTCTGAAAGAAAATCATATCCTGCATACAAGCGAATCAGAAAAATGTTTGATGCCGTTATTGTTGATGAAGCGCAGATGGCTAAGACAAAGAATTCGCTTAGAGGCAGAGCGGTAAGGGCATTAAAACCAAAAGGGAAGCTGATATTAACAGGCACTTTGATGAAAGGGTACATAACCGACATTTACTGGAATGTTGGCTGGCTGCTTGGCTTTGGGAATCCCTTGTTTCCGTACAATTACGTTGGCGGCTCAAAATACTTTCTTAATGAGTTCGGAACTTTTGAGTTTGTGACAAAGCAGTTTGAAGATACGTTAAGCGAGGGCAGGGCAAGGTTGATCCCTGAAGTATCAAACTTAAACAGGTTTTGGCGTATTATTGCCTCTTTTGCGGTAAGAAGATTAAAAGATGAGATGATAGAACTGCCGAAAAAGAACAAAAATATACTTCTTTTGCCAATGCACCAGGAACATGCGGACGTTTATAACCAGTTTCAGGAATGGGCAACAAAGACAATAAAAAAAGCAATGAACATGGCAGAAAGAAACGGCGGTGAAGTTAATATGGGCGTTATTTCTTCTGCTTTGTGGAAACTAAGGTTTGCTGCAACTGTTCCTAACGCAAGGGATTATCTTTGTGATGGCAAAGGGCCTGATGCCGTTTTATCAAACGGTAGTTGGAACAAGGTAAATAAAATTGTTGAGCTTGCGGAACAGATTAAGCAGAGAAATGAAAAAGTAATAATTTTTTCAGCTTTAAGACCTATGGTGTCTGCTATATGTAAGAAGTTAAGAGACAAAGGCATTGAGTTCATTCCCATACTATCAAACCATAAAAGCAGCCAGAGGTTTGCAAAGATTGAGGAGTTCAGTGCAAACGGACACACGGCAATTGTAACAGGGCTTAACGTTCTTAACCGGGGATTTACAATAACTGCTGCAAATAACGTGATTATTTCGGACATTGAATATACACCCGAATCTACTTTACAGGCAGAAGACAGAGCGCACAGGACAGGCCAGCAAAAAGAGGTAAACGTTTATTACCTTTTTTCAAAAGGGAGCATAGACGAGCTAATGTTTGAGCTTGTATCAAAGAAACAGGCAGCAATATCAAATGCAATAGATGGCAAAGCTGCCTATTCTAATCTTGCCGAACTTCTTGAGGGCATGAAAGGCAATATTCAGATGGAAGTTGCAAAACGGATAACTGTAAACAAGCCAGTTGAAGCTGAAAAAAATGTCATTCCGGTTGCTCTAACAATAACAACTGATTACAAAGAACCTGCAAATAACTTATGGAATGAACTATACAAGGCACAGTTAGAGATGTTAAAGAATAAAAGGGCAGAGAAACGAAAAAAAGTCCTTGAACATCTTGCACAGCCAACACTATTTGACCAGATGAATAGTTAGTAAATACCCAAAAAACGAAAAGCAAAAGCCTATCGGGAACTAAAACCCTGGTAGGCTTTTTTTACTTAAAAAGGAGGTGATTATTTTGAATGAAGTAAATAAATGGTATGCGACCTTGATGTTATCTGTACACTGTCTTTGCGAGCAAGGATATAATCCCGAACGGATTATTGATATTGCAAAACTGCTTGAGCAGAAAACCGGCATAAAAGCAGATTCAGTAATCAGGGAAATTCAAAGAACAATTGACTTTCATATTGACTATGAAAAGCATGAAATCAAAAACAGAAAATCGCGTGAAAGAGAAGTTAAACAGCAGGAAAAACACGAGCAAAAGTTCAATGAGCTACCCGCAGACATACAGCATATGATGATAATGGAAAACAGCGGAAGCTATCACAAGGCGGTTGATGTTTTGGCGAAAAAAGGCAGGAAATATGCCATGTCTTTTGCTGAAAAGCTGAACAAAAACCATAAGGAGTTTAACCATGTACAGCCCGAAAATCAAAGAGGAATTAATACCGAAGCTCTACAAAATTGCCCGGCAGAAGAACAAGCCCATGACTAAAATTGTCAATGAGATACTTGAAAGAGAGCTTGCCAGGATTGAGGCTGGAATCAAAAAGGAAGGTGATAACCAATGACAAAAACAGCTTGTATTTTCAGGAATGAGACAAACGAAGTCAGGGAAAGTGGGGTAAAAACTGTTTCACTAATTCCAAAAATGAAGGCAGAAAAGCGATTCAGGGATGATGGCATGTGTCCTGAATGCTTTGCGGAAATGGTATTGCGTGAAGGCATAACGACTTGTGATTTATGTGGTTATGTTGAATGCGATTGAAAGGAGTCAAAGGACCTGGGCATGTCTGAAAACTGCCTGTTTCCCTTTTGATAGTTGGATTTTGCATTTGCATTTTCAGGCTTCATTCCCCCTCATTCCTCTATTCCCCATCAACATCAATATCAGTGCAATGTTCAGTAAATCAACCCCCAGCCCGTAGGGCTGTATATATAACGCACGAAGTGCGAATACAAAAGAAATAATGGCGTAGCCATTAAAGTACTTATAAGGCACTTATAACATAGTCCCTCATTGAGCGAACCTCAATGAACGAGTGAAACATCCTGCGAATTAGAGCGGTAGCGAAATGAGAGCTGACTACGGCAATTTAACGGAAGGCTTACGCCTTCCTGTGTATCTTCTCCAAAATCTTACCTAACTTCTTGGAATATTCCTCTTCATTCAAATTAATTCCTTTGGCATTCCTGTAATGCTCAACCTCAAAATCATTAAGCACTATCCTGTCAAAAGGGTCATAGATATTTCGCAATTCCTTCAAGCGTTCATCAAAGAAATACAGCTTGTTTTCTACCCTGACTACTTTAAGCCTTGTTGGCATTGTTGCGCCCATGCGTTCCGCTAAACTTCTTACTCTTTCGGTAAAATACGCTTGGCTTTTACCTTTCTCTATCCATCGCCCAAACTCCATAATCTCGGCTTCGCATTCTGGGCATTCACATGCCTCGTCAAGTTTTACGCTTGGGTGATATTCGCAATGAGTGCCTGCCTCAGTTTCATTATTTTCTACCATTTTATTTTAAACCTCCTTTCATTTTTATTCTTTTCTTTTATAAAAAACCCCCGATTATTGGGGGATAATTCCATTACTCCCCCTATGGATAGAACGGGGGTGGCGGATATGCGGGGGCAGTAAAATAAAGAATAAGCCCAAAAAACTTATATGGCTAGCTGAACGCATTGTGAAGCGCCTTATATGTTTTTAGCATAGAAGCCGTATCATTTTGTCTTAGGAAGGTATCAAAGAAGTTTAGAATATCTGGCTAACATACCATAAGGTTTTATCCTTAAAATATATCAGCGCAGGTATCCGTGTGCAATAAAATCAATGCAACGGAGTTTATATATTTTATTATATGGGGTGCTTAATAGCTACATGCTATTGTTCAATCATGTTTCTTATTCTATAATATGACCAATATAGTCTGCTTTAGGGGAGCATCATGCTCTGGAATGGCACAAATAGAAAATATATATGCGAAATAATAAGGGAAAGTTCTGCCGGAAATGTTGTCTTCCTTGCTGGCGCTGGGGTTTCAATTTTGCCACCCTCTTCTTTGCCTCTTGCTCCCGAATTATCCGGGCTACTTATAAAAAATATCTTTCAAGGTGAAGATAAGATACTATCAAACATACCTTTTATAAGACCCGAGATAATTTTTGAGGCTACTAGAAAAGTGATTGGCGATAGAGTGTTCCGCTTATTTGAGATTTTTAAAAGCGATTTACCAAATGATTGTCACTTGTGCCTATCTGCTTTATGTGCGCCCATATTAACAACAAATTTTGATGAACTGTTTGAAATAGCATTTGAAATAAATGGCTATAGAAAAGAGTATCATTCAGGGTTAAGTTTGAGTTACACAAATGTTGCATCGGGGCAATTCACCACGCTTGTAAAACTTCATGGTATCCTTAATCAACCAGAGACAATTATTGCATTTTTATCAAAAATATATGAGGGTATAGATCCTGAAATATACAAATATTGTTATCAGCTAATCAGGGATAAGATACTTGTAATAATAGGGTACAGTTGCCATGACATGGATGTTTTTGAATTAATAGTTGATTCACAGCCTTCAAAAATAATATGGATAGATATATCTTTCAGGGATCAACATGATTCACTTCGTCAACAATTGATGAAAAGATTTCAAACTCACCAAGTTTTGTGTAATATTGCAGATTTCTCAAAATTATTTCAAAGCACACACAATTATAATAAATCTTTAGACCATGCAAATTCATGGAAAAATTGTTTGGTATCGTTTTATCTATCCCTGACGAAAGAAGAAATTGAGAAAATACGCGGTCATATTATGGCTTCTCTTGGATTCGCGGACTATGCTACTACATTATTGGAAAAGTATTTAATAATCAATGCTCAAATATACTCTATGAGTGAAAAAACTAAAGATTATGAGCATCTCGCAAAAGATTATTTTGAACTTGGGAAATATAAAAAAGAGGCGTATAGACCTTATGAAGAAGTTTCTGATATACTGATGAAAGCATTTCATTTCTACAAAAAAGCTGATAACTGGAAAGGGCAATGCGAAGTACTATGGGAAGTCGGTTTAAAAGCAATTGACAGTTCGGAATGGAAAAGCGCAGAGCGGTATTTCAATGATTTAGCCGTTATAGCTGAACAAAATCATTTCCAGATATACATGACTTTAGCAAAAATAGGCAAGGCATTGCTGCATTATTGGCAGTCTGCAACAGTTGAAGATTTTAAAATAGCGCTGGAAGAATTTGAAAAATCCAGGTCTGTTCTTTCGAAATCAGGAAGATATCGGGACTTGTTAAAAGTATATCGTTTAATCGCATCAGTCAATTTTGTTAGAGCAAAGTATAAGGAAGCGTTAGAAGCTGATATGAAATGTTATGATATAGCAAAAGATATAGGCGACTTAAAGGAACAGGCTAATTGTATTCGAGATATGGCTACATGTCTTAGGAATCTTGGAGAATATAAGAAGCCATTCGTTATGTATCTTGATTCGCTTAAACTTGGATTCATTGCGCCTGATTTTAATAACTATGGCATTACTATAGGAAATGCATCGGAAATGCTTTTGGAGCAAGGTTTTACTCAGACTGCATTGGAAGGTGCCAAGCTATCGGTTTATCTTCTGGAAAAGACAAAAAATGAATTATACAAAATATCCTTTCTTCAAGCCTTGTCTCTTGCTTATACAAGGTGTGGAAATCAAGACGAAGGACTTAGAACTATTGAGAAAAGTATTGCTCTGGCACATAATATGCATGATTATTTCGAAGAGGCAATTGCAAGATACACTAAATCCATAATTCTAGGAGAAAATAAAAGATATTCTGAAATGCTTAATGAATTGAAAAGAACGATGGATTTGGCATCTCGGACAGAAAATAAGGCAATATACTACCTCAGTAATTCTTTGCTTCTATTTAAAGAAAATCATGTTTTCCCAAAATCGTATCAAACAATAAAGGAAAACATACAGGCATTAGATACTATGGGGGCAGAAAATGAAAAGTTAATACTAATTTCAAAAGTGTTTAAGTCATATTTTTTGAACCCATTAAAAAACCCCTTGTTAATATTTTCTTTATTTGAATTTATATCATTGAAAACTGTCAGATGTTTTATCAAAAGAATAGGTTTTGTTATTTGGCTAAAACTCATTGGAGAGAAAAGATTTCACAATTACTTGTCTTCTATTGAAAAGATAGCAGAATAAGACGTTTCAATATAATTCAGATTGGTTGCAATTAGAAAAGGCAAGGAAGGGCAAAAGCCGAGCCCGGAGGCTCGGCCTTCAAAAAGCCCTCACTTCCTACCTCTTGTTAATTCATCAATCATCGCGGAAGCCTCGGATTTACTGATGTTCTCGCTTTCTTTCAGGTAGCCGTGTCGTTTGAGAAACTCCACCTGTTTAAAAGTCGCTGGCTGTGTTGCCTGTGAAGCCCTTGCAACGTTCATTACTGCAACCCTTCTGTCCTTGTTTATCTCTTGGAAGATAGCCAAAGCCACTTCGGTTTTGTTCTCTGCAATCTTATCCAGCTTGCCGTATATGTCAACAAATTCTGTTATGTATTGTTCTTTTTCCATGTTTCTTGTTTACCTCCTTTTAGTTTTATGACAATGACCTCAATACTCCGATTTGAGCAGCAAAACCCCGCCTATGCAGTAGCACTCAAACTCCTTTAAAGGAAAGTCCGTATATTCCAGCTTCTGCTCAACGATTACGGGCAGGTTGCTGTCCTCTTGGCAGGTTGCCACGGCAGTTTTGTCCTTGTTTACCTTCAAACTCCAAAGCTGAAAAGGCACGTCTTCAAGCTTGTGCTGGTAGCTTCCTATAAGGTCAATAAGCCAGTATGCCCCTGTCTTGTCAGCCAGATACTTTATGCCATCTGTAAACTTTAAGCCTGTAAAACTTCGGAAATACTGCTCTGTTCCTGAAAAACCTTTAAGCTCTCTTATCAAATCTTTTTCATTTATTTTATCCATTTTTTATACACCTCTTTGTATATGTGGGCTTATGAAAACCCCATAAGCCCCATAGGGGTGCATAAGAGGTGTGGGCGAGATGCGGGTTTCGGAGAAACAAAAAGGCTTAAAAGCTAAAGGCCGAACGGGAGTGAAACGGACTTCGGAGTCTGAAGGCAGAGCGGGCAAACTGCCAATGCGCAGGCAAACCCGAAGCAGGAAGACCTTTTTATGCCTTTTAGCAATCGAAGCCCGTAAATATTCTAACTGCATAAAGATAAAAGCCCAGTCCTGAGACCGAATGCGAAGAGACGGGCGTGCCGTTGATTACATATCGGCTAATCAACGGGCTATTAAAATGATATAATTGAATAAAATTTATTGGAGGGTATAAATATGCATGAAGCGATTGAAGGTATTCTAAACATAATTCCCCGTGGTTATGTTTTTGACAGTCATTATGTTATTACACAATTGATAAAAAAGGAATCAGATGTATATCTCAATTTTGCAAGTGCTATAAATACAGAAACTAACAGGACTCTTGTGGCTCATGGCCAGATAGGGCAAGAAATTGCAACATTTCAAGGGGTATTGGTTGAAAGCATTGGAAGGGAATGGTCTGAAAACATCCATGGTAATTCAAGCGAGTGCGAAGCTTGGAGAAAACTTATATAAGGGACACTCAATCTCTTGATATTTGGGTGCATTCATATCATTCAAAGTGAATTTAGAAGTGAATTTAGAAAGATTTGATTTTGAAGATATAAAATTGTATTATTAGAGCATGGAAGAACAAAGAAAAACAGTAGTCGAAATAGTGAATGGTAACCCTAAATTCCAGAGTGTTATAAAGGAATATCGAGAAAATAAGTTTCTATTAGAAGGTGTTTATCACCCACTCGCATATTTAATAGATGCAGATAAGATTGAAAGTGCATGGAAAAAAAATAAGTCGAAGATCAACGCTATCGCACAAGGAATGGCCTTATACAATGATTTTTTTACTGAAGCAATGAATTCAGTACTTTTGACCGGCGATTCGAGAGTCTCAAAAGAAACAAGTGGAAAATTAGAGAAATGGAAAGGCGTAGTGGAGAAATTATTTCAAGCCGATTATAAAGAAATTGAAGAAATGAGTAGCAGGCTTGGTCAATATTTGGAATTTATGAATAGAAAGTCACAAGGATTTTGATAACTCCAACTAAAAAATTAAAAAATTGAGAATTATAAAACCGACCTATATTTTCAGCCAGACATACGGCCTGACATTAACCTTTGAATAATACTCATTATTAAGGTTATATCTGCCGTTCATTTCCGTAATGGGCGCAAGCCCGTACTTATCTTCAAAACCCTCAACAATCTTTTCTATTGTTTCCGGCATTAGGTTCAGACCTGTCTTTTTAGCAAGCTTAGTTAACAGTTCTTCTATTGAAAGGTGTTTATTGCCATTGAATGCAGATGGCAGGTAGAAATCGAGGTGGCGGGTTTTTCTGCGATATATGCAATTATAATCGCGGCCTTTTTTGCTGGTTTCCGTAGGGTGTTCTTTTCTGTATTGCTTTTGATACTCAATAGAGTGTTCACGTACATGTTTTTCCATGCGGTATTGAATACCAGAAGAAGTTACTTGATACTTTTTAGCCATCGCAATATATATCTGATGCCTACTTGGTAATAAATTTGATAGTTCATTATAAACGCTTTTAAGTTCGATATTGGAAACATATTTTAGTTTGCATGCCATTTTATTAATTGTTTTTGGGTCGTAAAAAGGGTATTTAAATATTGCGAGCAAATAAATATTTTACAAGAACCTTGACAAATTAATTCCGGCGAGGTATACTATTGCTGTAAGTAGGTCATCTTAATATTTTGATTAGAGCGGTTACACCGCAAGGTAAGAGCCGACTATTCAGTAAACACCTTTTGCAGAGGTTTTTATTGGTTGGTCGGCTTAAATTGTTTATAGGGGTTAATCGTGAGTAAAAAAGAGTCAGATAAAATATCATTTGCCGGGAAATATTATAAGATAAAAATAAAAAGTTTATCTGAGATGAAATCAATTATTGATAAGGAATATTATCCAATACAAGTAGGGAAATATTCGGATTTCGTTAATAAATATGTTAAAAATGGTCAAATCACTTATTCGGGCAGTAAAGATGAGTTAAATTTTACAAGTCCGGAAAATCTTCTTGGTTCACTATTAAGCTTGAATCCAATAATTGCAGCTTCTATGGTAGATGTAATAGAAACTGACAAAAATGACAATGATTCTTTGCATATCATAAAAACGAAGACAGATACTGTTAAGTGTCCGATACAAGAGTGTTCAGATAGGAAAGAATGCTACAAAAAACATGTCATGTCAAAATCCGTCATGGTAATGCACGATCCTGTGTTTTGGGTGGGTAGTTTAGAGAAAAAGATAGAGCCAATATGTCTTAGAAGGTGTATGAATACGGGTAAATTTTATTGGATGCAAACAAAATATGCTACAGATGCGCGTGGAATATATCCATGCAGGGATGCTTCTGATTTTTTTGATGAAAACGACATTGATTTAGAATCTATCAGGAAGGAATATAAGCAAGGCAATACAATTATAGATAAGGCATTTGAAGAAAATAAAATAGAAATTAGCACTTTTAAAAGCATAAACAATAAACAACTTGCGGAAGCTTTTAATGATATATTGCGGTCTTTTGAAATTTGCTTTTTCGACACTGAAACAATTCCTTCACTCGATAAAGGGTTTCGCACTTTATTAAAACAAGTGCGAGCGAGAATAAAAAGGATGTATCGTAATAAGGAGAATACAATCGGCGAGCGTATAAATATGACTAGATCAGGGTATATATTCAAGATAAGAAGAATAAATAAATATTTATTGATTAAATTATTCCCAAATACTTTAAAGAACACTCAAGACAGGGCGGTTAATTGTCCTATATGTGGATGCAATAGATTTGAAAGAGGTTTTAATGAAGAAGATGATAGATATATAGCGGTATGTGAACAATGTTGTCAAATTGTTGAAGAGTTCTTTGATTCATCGAGAGATGAAATACTTCCCATATAATTAAAGCCTACACTGAATAAGTAAGGGGCTAAGTGGTTTCTGGTTTTGTTTTATAAAAAACCAGCCATTTAGCCCCTTTTTTTATGCCAAAACAGGGGGGTGATGATTGTCGGGATTGCAGGGCAAAATATTTCTAAAAGGAGAATGTATCATGAAAATTCAGATTAATAGTGGTAGGCCTTTTCATGTTGTTACAGAACTCAATTTGCCTGATGTTTTTGGATACCAATATTCAGTATCGTTTTTAAAGGAATATTTCTCTAAACAGTTGGGAGTTGCGTTATTGGATGTAGTTTTTTCCGACACAATCAGCGAGATGATAGGGATAAATAATGATGCAATTTCAATGAAGCGAGCCATATTATTGAAACGTGAGAAGAGAGATTCTAAAAAGCGTAAATAAAATGAGGCGATACTGTGCAAAAGCCCAAATGAAGTTGAAATTCAAAAAAGGAGGCTCAAAATGCAAGCAAAAGTGCTGGGAGAATTAAAAGATTTCAAAAACGTCCAAGATTTTCAGGATTATTGCCGTGATCTGATTAAAAAGAAGGAACAAAGACGGATTGAGTTAAAGAACGAAGACAAGACGCTCAAAAAGGAGATTAAAGAGCTGAAAGGAGACATCGGCGACGAAAGCAGGGAAGAGACCACGACGGAAGAAAAATAATATCTGTAAAGGATGGTGCTATGTTCTTAATAGATGATTTGCATAATTTGGTCAAAGAAGCATTGGTTAATCTTGCCAAACCATACGAAACCAACACTGACCTTGAGGCAGTCAGAAAGTATCACGGCAGCAGGGAAGATGACGATTCAAGAAGGGGCCTTGACCGAGATTGTCCCGACAATAGCAAGGTGCGGGGGCATTGGTATGTTGATGAAGATGGTTATATTTCAAAAACCCCTCCTGAATCTCCCAATTCGCAGAAAACGTTTGAAGACTCCCCTGAGTCTGAAAGGCACAGCACGCATGAAGTTCAGTCAGACCTTTCTAATTTCTGTAGCGGGTTTGATGAAGGCGGTCCTTCCAACAGAGAATCTGCCAATGACCCGTCTGATTCATCTGAACAATCGAGTTTGTCAGACTTTAGCGGTGATTGAAAATGCTCAAGGAGGCAGCAGAAATATTAGGCGAGATGAAGTATTTTAAGGATGTGCAAGAATATCAGGGGCAAGTAAGAAAACTCATCAGTGATTTCCTAAGTGAGATTGAAAAGGCTAAAGATACGATTAAGTTGCGTAAGAAACAAATTAAGAATTTGCGGGCAGACATCGGCGGGAAGGAAAAGGAAGAAAAAACGGATTTTCAGGAGAAAGAAAATCTTTAAGGAGTTAACCAATGAATAATAATAGTAACAATAATCCTAACGATTTTTATGAACAGATTTTCGGGACTCCGCAGGCTAACGCTCAGCCTACGACAATTATTAAAAGAAAGCTTGTCAGAAGAAACGGAGTTGACAGTCTGATGTACGAGGTGATACAAAAGCTAACCATGGGGCAAGACGGCAATCCGCAATTGCTTATAGAAGAACGGCACGGGGTTCTCGATGACGGCGCGCCATTCGAAGTTAAAATAGGTTTTACGACCTGTTCACAAGGGCACATCGTGCACCCTGGAAATATAGGATTTTGTCCCCAGTGTGGCCGCAAATATTGCGTGAAGTGCTGGGATTCCGAGTGTAGTGTATGTCATGTTGATTTGCAGTTTCAAAGCTTGGGCGCATTGACAGACGGGCACTCAAAACAACTTCGCTGAAGGAGGCCACTCAATGAATAAAGATACTGTTTTTTATGGTTCTGGTGAATCTGACAATGGGGATGATAATAAGCCTGTAAGGAAAGTTATGAAAAGGGTTGCCGTAAAGAGGAAAGACGGGAAAGAGCTTGTTTTGCATGAGGTGATTGTTACCGCATATACCGGGCCTGACAATACGCCTGACTCTGGGCAGGTCAGTCATTTCGGCACTCTGGATGATAACAGCGTCTATGATGAATCTCTGCCGGTGGTTTCATGCAATAACGGGCATATTGTGCAGGGATTAATTACCTGTCCGAGATGCAGAAAGACAATGTGCAAAACGCCTGGCTGTCATGGGACTAATTGCGTCGGGATTGAATGCCCTTTTTGTGGGAAAACTTTTGAGTGCAAATATGGATAATTTTGACTTCAAGCAAAGAATTCTTCTTAATACTGTAATGAACAGACTCAAGGAAAAGAAAGTGCTTACAGGAGAAGCTCAAGCGCTCTTCCTTAATGCGTCCTTATCTCCGAGTCCTGAGACTTTTACTGCCTTTTTAGGCTGTGCCGGGGAGTTAATACAGAATGCAGGGAAAGTATCGCCTTTTTACAAGCCGGATATTAAGGATAATATTCAGGGAGTAATGAAATTCGGTTTTAGTGAAAACGTCATTCCTGTAGGGATAGACATAGGGCAGTTTCATACCGCAGTTTTCGGCCAGACGCGATCCGGCAAAAGCGTGATGCTTTTTATGATGTTGGCGCAAGCGATGAAGCAAAATAATTCTGTATTCTGGGTATTTGCAAGAGCCAATGATATAAGAAGACTGCTTCATGTCAGCAATGATATTGTTTTCGTTACTTTTGACGGGCAGATCAGATACAATCCGATTCCAAAGGATGAGAACCTTGCCCGCTTTACCGACCCTTTTATACAGGCTACAACCCTGTTTGACGGGACAGACAATTATCTTGCCGAGCAGATTTACAGGCTAAAGATTGAAAAGCCGGAGCCATCATTGTCGGATTTGTACAAGCATATAATGTTTCAGAAGCATTTGACTAACTCACGGCAGGATCAGTACAAGCAGAGTTCCCTTAACAGGCTGGGAGGCATATTGAGAAGCAAGCTCGGGAATTTCCTGAAAGGCGGGAAGGATTGCTTTGAACAGCTTATAAATCATAATGTAGTCTTTGAAATGAATGAGTTAAGATCATGGGAACAGGTGCTTGTGGTTAACCTGCTGATTCTTCATCTTTCAGACTGGAAAAGGAAGCATGCATCAGACTTGCACCATATTATTGTGCTTGAAGATGCCTCAGCAATTTGCAACATCGCATTTGACAGGAATCCGAGAAAGCCAATCCTTGCGGACAGTTTTGACACATTGGCAAAAGATGGTTTTCAGTTTATTGTACTTTCCCAGTCGCCAGGTCAAGTGATGCATTTCCTCCACGCAGAAACCGACTGTAAGATTTGCCTTAAACTTTCGAACATGGATGACGCAATTCTTATGGCACATAAGCTCGGCGTGGAAAAAGAGCATTGGGAAAAATTCTTTTGGCTTCCAGCAAGAACAGGGTTTGTCAGCATGAAGGGGCTTCCGGCATTTCTTTTCAGGATTCCTGAAATACCTCTGATTGATTATTCATGCTTTACTGATGATTGGCTGAAACAGAATAATGCACGGCTTCTAGGTATAACAGAAGATGAAAACGTTGAAATTGAGGATGAAGAAGCAGAAGATGTTAAGGAAGAACTGAAAAAAGATGAGAGAAAGTTGCTGGAAGCAATACATGTGAAGCAGTTTGTTGCTTCTATGGGGATGCTCTCAGAAATAACTGGTTTTGATGTAAGCAAAATCAGTCGTATGTCTAATGTTCTTGCAGAAAGAGGGTACATTTCAATTTGTGACATTCGAATCGGGAAAAGGCCCTTTCGGTATCCTGTACTTTTGGTGCGGGGATATCAAGCGCTTGGAATTGAGGAAGCTGAAAAGCAGGAATGTAAGGGCGGGCCAGATCACCGTATTTGGATATTTTTATTTGAGTCAAAGTTTAAGAAAAAGGGCATTAGCGCAGAGCATGAAAGGTTTTTAGGAGAAGGTCATAGTTCAGACCTTGTTTTGAAGTTATCGGATTATTCCGTAGGGGTTGAGGTTGAGCTTTCTTCCGCTAACACAAAAAACAATCTGGAAAAGGGATTGAGGCTTGGCTTAAACTACATTATTTTCGGGGCAAAGGACAGGAAAACCTTGCGCGAAATTCAGGCAATTATTAACGATTCATCTGAAGAGAATAAAAAGAAATGTTTTGCTTATTCGTTGACTGAGATTTACGAAGCAGAAAATATTATGGATTTGATTAAGCTATGATGAATATTGAGGTGTTACTAAATTCAATAAAAAGCCAAAACTTACCATTTCTATCGCTAGTGTCAATATCGAACAAAAAAATGATGCCCTTACCCTTGAACATCTGCTGGATATCCTTTTGCTTGCCAAAAAAATAGCAGACAAATCCAAAGAAGAATCTGATAAAATACAAAAACAGTTTCTTGACAATTCAAAACTATTGTAATAAGATGTGAAACGCTACAAAAAAATTACAGAAAGGAGGTGATTTTATGCTTGAACCTAATCCGAAACAGAAAGTAAAAGTTGCACTTTATGCGCGTGTTTCAACTGAAGAACAGACAAATAACTATTCTCTGGATGCACAGAAGGACTTGCTTATTAAATATGCCAAAGAGAACAACTTTGTTATTACAGGGGAATACATAGACGGCGGTTATTCAGGAACGAGCGATGACAGGCCGGAATTCCAAAAGATGATGGAAGATGCGAGAGGGGGTAAATTCAATTTGGTGCTGTTTTACAAGTATGATAGGCTTTTTAGGAACAATAGGCATTTGCTGAATACAGTTGAACAGCTTTCTCAATATGGTGTTGCAATAAAATCAATCACAGAGCCTTTTGACACAAGCAACCCTATGGGCAAGTGCATGGTCTCAATTTTGGGTAGTATGGCAGAACTAGAGAGGAATAATTTTTTGGAACGCTCGAAGCAAGGCAAATTAAGAAGGTACAGGGAAGGTTATTATGCCGGGAGCGGAGTTTTTGGCTATGATTATGATAAAGAGACAGATATTCTCACAATAAACACTAATGAGGCAGAAATTGTTAAGCATATTTTCAGTGAATATATTCAGCCGGAGTCTTCCCTATTAAAGGTTGCAAGAAATTTGAGAAAGCAGGGTTTGAAGACAAAGAAAGGGCTTGAGTTTCAGTCTCATTGTATTCATGGTATTCTTTTAAATTCAATGTACACAGGAAAATGGTATGCGAATAGATTAGGCCCTAAAAACAGCCTGAAGCCAAGGGATCTATGGATTGAAGTCAAAGTGCCTGCAATAGTTTCAGAGGAAGAATATAATCTTGCACATAAGCTTCTAAAGGAAAGGCGCATTTATTCCAAAAGAAACGTGAAGTATGATTATCTCTTACAAGGGCTAATTAAATGTGGTGCTTGTGGCTCTAAAATATCAGGCACATCAGACAGCTCATTGCCAACAATGATTAATGGCAGGCAGTACGGGCCTTATTTCAAGCTTTATTACAGGTGTAATCATTACTCAAAAAATCTCTTTGAAAAAAAAATTAGCTGTGATTTGAGATGGATTCAGTCTGAATTGATTGACGGTGCTGTCTGGAATAAGGCTGACATCATTCTAAATAATCCTGAAATTATAAGAAAAGCCGTAGAACGGGAAAGAGAATCAATGCCTGAAAGGGATGTTTTGCAGAAATCTTTGAAGAAGAATGAGGATGCTCTAAAAAGACTTTGCAGGGAAGAAGAAAGGATAATTGAGGCTTACAGGCGCAATATTATCAGTATTGAGCAATTAGACCAGCAGATTAGCGATATAAGGCTGAAGAAGGAGGCTTATAGCCATGAAATTGAAAGAATTGGCCTTCTGCTTGAGGATAAGAAGGAGAATATTGAAAGTGCCATTGATTGTGTCAGCCAGATAAACAAAGGCATTGGAAAGCTCAATCCTGATATAAAGAAACGGGTCTTGAGGCTTCTTGACACAAGTGTTGTGGTGAATACCAACGGAAAGGCAAATCTTACCTTTAGGATTCCGCTATCCCTTCCAGAGTCTTTTCCCCCTATTATGTCGGCAGAACATGCATCACACCCGCATTTACGAATTTGTTCTTCATTTCATAGCTCAGGTTTTCATCACTCCCGACAAGCATTGGTATCAATAAAGATGCTTCCAAGGCGGGGAATTTATCCTTGATAGTTTTAATAATGTTTTTCCTTAAAGAATAGGCAGCTGATTTGTAAAAAGGAGGCTGCTCATAACCTGTTTTCTCGATTGATTTCGCGTAAAAAATAGTATATATACCCTTACGGCCCAGGTATTTTGCGTAATTAAATCCTCCCGGGTTAGTTGTTTGAAACGGTGTTTTAATATCCCCGTTCATTAAAAGGATATCTCCGGGTTCAATATCGTTGATCTGTTTTTCTTTTGGCTTATAATTTATAAGTGTTTTTCCGCCTCTTTTGGCATTATTTAAAGAATAAATATCGAGCACAAACGCTACTTTGCCGTTTCTTTCTTCCGGAGGAAGTATTACTCGCCCCCGTAATAGCTGTTTTTGCTGTCCGGCATAGATAGATATGCCGTCCTTAGAAGGAGGGGAAACAAAAAAACCTTTTAGGTCAAGTATGAGCAAAGTAAAAGCATACAATAAAGTTAAAGTTATTATAGGCCTTTTTGTAATTAATTTATAAATAAATATGAAAGGGTTTAAAGAAACATGAAAGGTAAGTTTGGAACTGTTGTTTTCCATTATACGAAGTTTAAACGGCTTGTTTTGTGCCCTTAAGCAAGACTAAAGCAGTCAGAATAAATAGTACAGAAGCCAGGACAGGCATCCACACAGGAGCTATCCACGGGACGGGGATCAAGAATAGGACATCTAATGTAAATAAAAAAGGCGGCCAACCGATCAATAATTTTAGAAAAATGTAGTAGAAAATATCCCAAACCCCAAAAGGTAGAAGAAAAAAAGCAAGTTTTTCTTTCCATGTGTTTCCGGATATAAATGCTACAGTAAAAAGAATAACCATTGTTGATACTTCCCGGAATATTTCAGTCAAAAGAATGTCTAATGGAATTGGATTTAGAAAAGGTGTTTTTGCAAATATTATGTAGGGGAATGAGAGTTTAAGTGGTATGCTAAAACCGGAAGGGTAAAATAGTTGCCTTAAGTATACTACAACGGATGCTTCAAGATATCCAAAGGCAATACCGAACAATGTTACCAAAAATGTTTTTTTATAATTATCTTTGGATATTTCAAGCATTCAATAAAAAAACTTAGAATTTTTGCGTCGTATCAAGCTTAATCCCGGGGCCCATAGTAGATGAAATAGTGATACTTCTTAAATATTGGCCTTTGGAAGAAGCCGGTTTGGCATGTACGATTGCTTTTATCAAAGTTTTGGCATTCTCTACCAGGTTTTGAGGAGGGAATGAGGCTTTGCCTATCGAGCAATGTATGATCCCGTAGGAATCATTTTTATATTCAACCCGTCCCATCTTAAGCTCTTTGACCGTTCTTTCAAGTTCAAAAGTGACTGTGCCTGATTTAGGGTTTGGCATAAGGCCTTTTGGCCCCAGGACTTTACCCAGTTTGCCCAGGTCTTTCATCATATCCGGAGTAGCGACCAGGAAATCGAAATCGAGCCAGCCTTTTGATATTTTTTCTACCATGTCCTGCGCCCCAACCGCATCTGCTCCTGCAGCCTCTGCTTCTTTTATTTTATCACCGGTGGCTATAACTGCAACCTTGCGGGTCTTGCCTATCCCGAAAGGCAATGCTATAGTTCCCCTGACCAGCTGGTCGCCCTGTTTTGGGTCTATACCAAGACGGAGATGAACCTCGACAGTTTCATCGAATTTTGCCTTTGCTGTTTGTTTACAGAGGTTTATGCCTTCTTCCAAAATGTAGAGTTTTGTTTTATCCACTAATTTTGATGTTTCAACCAGTCGTTTGCTCATTTATCCTCCAAGTGGTTATATTGCGTCCCGCAGTGCGGGACTCCCACAAGTAAATTTATTCTTTTATTACTTCAACACCCATGCTGCGGGCAGTACCTTCGACCATTTTCATCGCTGCTTCTAAAGTCGTTGCATTTAAATCTGGCATTTTCTGTAAGGCGATCTCTTTGACCTGCTCTTTTGTTATTTTTCCGACTTTGTTTTTGTTCGGCTCGCCGGACGCTTTGGCGATACCTGCGGCCTTTTTTACGAGAGCAGGTACGGGTGGCATTTTTGTAATGAATGTAAATGATCTGTCCTCAAAAACAGTTATTACGACCGGTATGGTCATCCCTGCTTCCATGGAAGCGGTTCTTGCATTAAATTGTTTGCAAAAATCCATTATGTTCACGCCTTGCTGTCCTAAAGCCGGGCCCACTGGCGGCGCAGGATTTGCATTTCCTGCAGGAATTTGCAGTTTTACCTGTGTTTTTACTTTTTTCTGTGCCATATTAGGTACTCCTTATTTGAAGATTAAGAAAATTGCAAAATTTAGAAGATTTATAGGTTTTAATTTTTAAAATATTCTAATTTTCAAATTTTTAATTTTTATAGTTTTTCAACTTGAAGGTAATGAAGTTCTACGGGGGTTGGCCGCCCGAAGATCGTCACCATGACTTTTAACTTTCCTTTTTCTTCATTTACTTCTTCAACAATGCCTATAAAATGCTTGAAAGGCCCTTCTATTATCCTTACATTTTCTTCTTTTTCAAATGTGACCAAAGGCCTTGGCTTTAAACCATGAGGTGCTGCGACAATGTCTATGAGGTTCTTTACTTCATCTTCCGGCATCGGAGCAGGTTTTACCCCGCCTAAAAAGCCTGTCACTCCGGCGGTATTTCTTACAAGCCAGTATGTTTCGTTGTTCATTACCATTTCCATGAAAACATAGCCCGGATAGAATTTACGTTTTTTCACGTGTTTTTTATTTCTTTTTATCTCGACTACTTCTTCAGTAGGCACCAATATCTGAGCGATCTGATCTTGGATCCCAAGATTTGCTACGGCTTTATCTAGATTTGATTTTACCCGGTCTTCATGTCCTGAATATGTATGAACTACGAACCACTGACGTTCTGCCATTGTGTACTCCTCTATATTACGGTAAACGGTTGATGGTAGAAGGTAGATGGTAGGTCTTTACCGTCTCCCGTTTACCTTCTACCGTCTCCCTTGTTTTTATAATAACACCGAAAGTATTCTAGCTAGCACAAAATCTGCAAAACCTACAAATACCGCTACGATAACGACTAAAACAATAACTATGATTGTAGATGCTATGGCTTCTTTTCGCGATAACCATGTGACTTTGCGGAGTTCGGCATACGCATCCATAAAAAATTGAATTACTTCCTTAAACCATACATTCATAATTTTCCTCTGCTGCTATTAATAATTTTTTAGTGGAACTCTTCTCCCGCCTTGCGGGATCCCGCTATAGCTGGACTTTGAATAATGTGACATACCACCATCATTAACATTCATGAGCCTTCACATAAGGCTTCGGCTCACACGTCCCCAATTTCATTAATGGGGCTTGCCCTCCGTAGCTTTAGCGAAGGAGGGTAAACGGGAGTGGGAGGACTCGAACCCCCAGTCCCGGTTTTGGAGACCGGTGGTTTACCAATTAACCGACACTCCCTTATGTCGCGCCCCGCCCATGGCGGGACTTACCCGCCTTCGGCGGGATTGTTCCGGCTCGAAATGTAACTTGCTCGCCGGAACGCTCCTAGAGGGAAACTAAGTTTCCCTTCTACGTTCTGCAAAGAAGTAA
Source organism: Candidatus Liberimonas magnetica (assembly GCA_020523885.1). Classification (NCBI taxonomy): domain Bacteria; kingdom Pseudomonadati; phylum Elusimicrobiota; class Endomicrobiia; order Endomicrobiales; genus Candidatus Liberimonas; species Candidatus Liberimonas magnetica. The sequence goes on from JAJAPY010000013.1 coordinate 60,394, forward strand.
AAACTTCTTTGCCTCACTGAACCCTTCTAAGTTGTATATAAGAAAGACTCGTAGGTTTACTTTATTTTGTTTCTTTATGTAAAGTATGTTTATCGCAATTAGAGCAATATTTCTTTACTTCAAGCTTCTTTTCTTTTTTCTTCCCAATTGCATAATGATAATTTCTGTTTTTACAGACACCACATGCCAAAATTACTATCGTTCTATCTTTTTTTGCCATTTTTAACACCTTGTCATGGGTCTTGAGTTTTGAGCAGTGTGTTTATTAGACACAAGACTCACGGCTCACGACTCGCATTATTTTTATTCAACTATTTCCGTTACTACACCTGAGCCTACAGTGTGTCCGCCCTCACGTATTGCAAACCTGAGCTGTGTTTCCATAGCTATAGGCGTTATGAGCTCTATATCCATCGCCACGTTGTCTCCGGGCATTACCATCTCTACTCCGGCCGGTAACTGGCATATACCTGTAACGTCCGTTGTCCTGAAATAAAACTGCGGCCTGTAATTCTTGAAAAACGGCGTATGCCTTCCGCCTTCCTCTTTCGTAAGCACATACACCTGGCTTTTGAACTTCTTGTGCGGCTTTATTGTACCGGGCGCTGCTATTACCTGCCCGCGTTCCACCTGTTCCTTATCTATCCCGCGCAGTAACATCCCTATATTGTCTCCTGCCTGTGATTCATCCAGCAGTTTCCTGAACATTTCAAGCCCCGTAGCCACTGATTTCCTGGTCTCCTGTATTCCTATGATCTCTACTGCGTCGCCTACCTTTACTTTGCCGCGTTCCACTCTTCCGGTAGCCACTGTTCCGCGTCCGGTTATCGTGAACACGTCTTCTACGCTCATCAAAAACGGTTTGTCTATAACTCTCTCCGGTAACGGTATAGTATCATCACATGCCTGGATTAGCTTCAGTATCGCGCCTTCGCCTATTTCCGACTTATCTCCCTGCAAGGCCTTTATTGCGCTGCCTCTTATTACGGGTATCTTATCGCCAGCAAACTGGTACTTCGTTAAAAGTTCCCTTACTTCCATCTCCACCAGGTCCAACAGGTCCTTGTCATCTACTGCATCTACCTTGTTCAAAAATACTACTATGTGCGGCACGTTAACCTGCCTGGCTAACAGTATATGTTCCCTCGTCTGCGGCATAGGCCCGTCTACCGCACTTACCACAAGTATCGCTCCGTCCATCTGCGCAGCTCCGGTTATCATGTTCTTTACGTAGTCCGCATGGCCGGGGCAATCTATATGTGCATAATGCCTCTTTTCCGATGAATATTCAACATGGCTTACCGCTATCGTCAAGATCTTCGTGTCGTCCCGCCGGCCCTGCGATTCGCTCGCCTTTGCTACCTGATCATAACTTATATAGCTTGCCAGCCCCTTGCTTTCCAATACCTTTGTTATCGCTGCTGTCAACGTAGTTTTGCCGTGGTCTACGTGTCCGATCGTCCCAATGTTTACATGCGGTTTCGTCCTGTCAAATTTTGCTTTTGCCATACTAAACCTCCAAAGTCAGACTAGAGACTTCAGACTACTGACTACAGACTTTTTAGGTCTGTTGTCTGAAGTCTGTCGTCTGCAGTCTATATTATGTTTTCCTGTCTAATATTTTATCAGCTATCTGTTTTGGAACCTCTTCGTAGTGCGAAGGTTCCATGTTGTAATTTCCTCTGCCTTGAGTCAATGAACGGATAGAAGTAGAATACCCGAACATCTCTGAAAGAGGAACAAGCCCTTTTATATGCTGAACTTTGTTTTTTAATTCCATCCCCTTGATTTTGCCGCGGCGTGAATTCAAATCTCCGATAGCATCCCCCATGTATTCTTCAGGAACTATTATTTCTATTTTCATGATAGGCTCCAGAATCATCGGGTCAGCTCTTTTTGTGCCTTCCTTAAAAGCCATTGATCCTGCTATCTTAAATGCCATTTCAGATGAATCAACTTCATGATACGAACCGTCAAAAAGAGTTACCTTAACATCTACTACAGGATAACCTGCCAATACACCTGAGCTCATAGCTTCTTTTACGCCTTTCTCAACCGCAGGTATGTATTCTCTCGGTATAGAGCCGCCGACTATCTTATTGATAAATTCAAAACCTTTTCCGTGTTCGTTAGGCTCAACTTTCAGCCACACATCTCCGTACTGGCCGCGTCCGCCTGTCTGCCTGATATACTTGCCCTGCACCTCGGCTGATTTCTTTATTGTCTCTCTGTATGCGACCTGGGGCCTTCCTACATTTGCGTCAACGCTGAACTCTCTTTTAAGGCGGTCAACTATAATTTCTAAATGAAGCTCACCCATACCGGAAATAATAGTCTGGCTGGTCTCTTCATCGGTTTTTACACGGAATGTCGGGTCTTCTTCTACAAGCCTGCCTAAAGCAACCCCCAGTTTTTCTTCGTCGGCTTTTGATTTTGGCTCTATAGCCACGAATATGACCGGTTCAGGGAAATGCATTGTTTCAAGCGCTATCGGATGATCCTCATCACAAAGAGTCTCTCCTGTCGTTGTCAACTTGAGCCCAACAGCCGCAGCTATGTCGCCTGCAAAGACCTTTTTTATCTCTTCGCGTTTGTCTGCATGCATATGAAGGATCCTGGATATTCTTTCTTTCTTGCCCTTTCGTGAATTATGTACATAAGAACCGCATTCGAGGGTCCCTGAATAGACTCTGAAATACGTGACTTTACCCACAAACGGGTCGGTCTGTATCTTAAATGCCAGAGCACAGAAAGGGTCGTCATCGCTTGCTTTTCTTGTTATTTCTTTTTCAGTTTCAGGGTCAATGCCAACGATCTCTTTTACTTCAAGAGGGGACGGCAGATAATCGCAGACAGCATCTAACAGCGGTTGTATAGCTATATTCTTAAATGCAGAACCGCAAAGCACCGGGACGAATTTATTTTCAAGAGTACCTTTCCTGATGGATTCTTTTATTGTGGCTACATCTACGGGGTTTCCTTCGACATAATTTTTCATTATACTTTCATTTATATCTGACAGGTGTTCCAGTAATTTATCGTGGTGATGGAGAGCAGACTTCTGATAATCTTCAGGTATAGTATCTGAAACGCTGTATTTTATATCCATGCCTGAACCTTCCCAGATATATGTTTTCATTTCAACCAGATCTATAATACCTTTAAATGTATCCTCTGCCCCGATAGGTATATGTATGGGTAACGGCTGTGAACCAAGCCGTTTCTTTATCTGTTTTATTAACTGGGGATAGTTTGCCCCTGTGCGGTCCATCTTATTCGCAAAAGCAAGCCGCGGAACTCCGTACCTGTCAGCCTGCCGCCACACTGTTTCTGACTGAGGCTCAACTCCGCTGACCGAATCAAATACTACGATAGCTCCGTCAAGGACCCTTAAACTACGTTCAACTTCTGCGGTAAAATCCACATGACCGGGAGTATCAATTATATTTATCTGGCAGTCTTTCCATTCGGCATAAGTTGCTGCAGCGGTAATTGTGATGCCTCTTTCCCGTTCCTGTTCCATCCAGTCCATGGTAGTGGTGCCTTCATGGACCTCACCCATTTTGTAGATACGCCCGGTATAATAAAGTATCCGCTCCGTAGTCGTAGTTTTCCCGGCATCTATATGGGCTATTATGCCTATATTTCTGATTTTATCTAATGTATATTTTCTTATCTCTGTTTCTTTTTCCATTTGTGCTGTTGGCATCCTTTTTACCTCATAGCGGATAGCGTTCAGCATTTAGCGGATAGTAACTTCAAAATCTTGCTTTTCCTATACGCTATGCGCTATACGCTCTACGCTAAAAATTACCATCTATAATGAGCAAAGGCTTTATTTGCCTCTGCCATCTTATGCGTGTCCGCCCTTTTCTTTATCGCCGGGCCTTCATTCCTGCTCGCCTCGATAAGTTCCATAGCGAGTTTTTCTGCCATGGGCTTGCCTTTGCGTTCGCTTGCAAAAGTCGTTAACCAGCGCATCGCAAGAGAAGTTGACCTGATTTTATCCACTTCCATCGGGACCTGGTATGTTGCACCGCCTACCCTGCGGGGCCGTACTTCCAAAAGAGGCCTTACATTTTCCATAGCCCTGTTGAAAACTTCCAGAGGATTTTCTTTTGTCTTTTCCTTGATTATGTCAAAAGCAGTATATATGATCCTTTCAGCTGTATTTTTTTTGCCACAAAAATTGAGCTTATTTATCAGCCTTGCAATCAATAAGGAGTTATATTTATAATCTCCCTGTGTCAACACCCGATGTTCTTTAGGTTTAAGTTTTTTACGCATTTCTACCTCTTTTTCTAGCGTTCAGCGTTCAGCGTATAGCGTATAGGAAAACCAAAATCTTAATTGTTTTGACTTTACTATCCGCTCTACGCTATCCGCTCTACGCTGTTTTATGCTGCCGGTGCTGAAGGCGCTGCACCTGCTTTTGGCTTTTTCGCACCGTATTTTGATCTTCCCTGTTTCCTGCCGTCAACACCCGTGGCATCAAGTTTGCCTCGAAGGATATGGTAACGGACACCGGGAAGGTCTTTTACTCTTCCGCCTCTTATCATTACAATTGAATGCTCCTGCAGGTTGTGGCCTACGCCCGGGATATATGCCGTAACCTCATAGCCTGAAGTAAGTTTTACTCTTGCGACCTTGCGAAGCGCTGAGTTCGGCTTCTTCGGCGTTGTCGTATATACTCTTGTACAAACACCGCGCCTTTGCGGGCATCCTTTTAATGCCGGACACTTTGTCTTTCTTGTGTCCTTTGTCCTTCCGATCTTGATTAATTGATTTATTGTTGGCATATTACCTCACTTCGTTCGGATTGCAAAATGCAAATTAAAATTAATGTTTTTTTTAAACCGTCTTTTGTCTTTATTTTGCATTTTGCACTTTTCAATTTGCAATTTGCATTTTTATTTATCAACAACATTCAGCCCTGTTCCCGCAGGTATAAGGTGCCCTATGGAAACGTTCTCTTTGAGACCTCTTAGATTGTCTATTTGTCCGGTAACTGCTGCTTCAGTCAAGACCCTCGTTGTTTCCTGAAACGACGCAGCTGAAATGAATGAATCACTGGACAAGGATGCTTTTGTAATTCCTAAAAGGACCGGTTGTGCCGCTGGAGCTTTACCGCTGTCTTTCTTGACACCTCTTCTTTCTTTTTCATACCTATACTTCGATATTATCTCTCCGTTCAAGAAAGAGCTGTCCCCGGAAGTTATTATCCTTACATTTGAAAGCATCTGTCTTACTATTATCTCGATATGTTTATCATTTATCGTAACACCTTGAAGCCGGTAAACCTGCTGGATTTCATTAACCAGGTGTTCCTGAACTTCTTTAGGGCCCTGCACCCTTAAAATATCATGCGGGTTAACGGCTCCATCAGATAAAGGCTCACCTACTCCTACCCCGTCTCCTTCATAAACTACGAGATGCCTTCCCGCAGGTATTATATAATCCCTTGTAATCTTTGTGTCCTCATTTGTCACAGTCACCTTAAAACTGCCCCTGGTTGTGGGCTCGCCCAAATGCACAACACCGTCAATTTCAGATATTACAGCCGCATTCTTAGGTTTACGGCCTTCAAATAATTCTGCGACCCTCGGAAGGCCTCCTGTGATGTCCTTCGTCTTGGTAACTTCCTGAGGGATCTTGGCTAAGATATCGCCGGCCATTATCTCGTCTCCGTCGTCAACTACAAGGTTGGTATCAAGAGGCAGAGGGTATGCAACTACCTGCTTACCCTGTTTCTTGATAACGATCCTGGGCCTGAGTTTCTCCGCCGGATGCTCTATGATGACCCTTTCTATCTGGCCCGTTATCTTGGATTTTTCTTTATGTAAAGTAACGCCTTCTTTGACGTCTTTTAGTTCGATCTTTCCTTCAAGTTCGGATATGATCGGTTTTGAATGCGGGTCCCAGGCTGCCAGAAGGTCGCCTTTCTTTGCATCAGAAACGGGCTCATATTTAACCCTGGCTCCGTAAGGAAGCTGAAAACCCTCTTTTTTATTTGTCCCTTTCTCATTAATTATTAACTCAGCATTCCTGCTTACGACTATCAACTGTTTTTCCCTGTTCTTTATTACCTTGAAATTATGGTAGTCGACTTCTCCATCAAATTCCGCATATATTTCTGAACGTTTAACAACTCTTGATGCGGTGCCGCCGATATGGAATGTCCTTAGGGTCAACTGCGTGCCCGGTTCCCCGATCGACTGGGCCGCGATAATGCCTACGGCTTCGCCCTTTTCAACAAGCCGTCCCGTAGCAGGATTTAAACCATAACACTTTGAACAGACGCCCACTTCGGCTTCGCAGGTTAAAACGCTTCTTATGCCTATTCTCTCTATTCCAGTCTGAGCGATCTTCTTAGCCATGTCGGAGGTAATAATTTCTCCTCTCTTCACTATCGTCTCTTCGTGGAGTTCCCCTTCTTTGTTAGTTAAAATACCGACAACGTTATCAAGTGCGACCCGCCCTACTATCCTTTCTTCTATACGTTCTATTACTTCATCGCCGCTCTGTAAAGTACCTACCCTTACGCCGTTTATTGTTTTGCAGTCATCGATCGTAACTACTACGTCGTGGGACACATCGATCAGCCGCCTGGTCAAATAACCGGCATCTGCGGTTTTTAAAGCTGTGTCTGCAAGGCCTTTTCTTCCGCCGTGAGTCGAAATAAAATATTCAAGCACGGTCAAGCCTTCCCTGAAATTTGAAATGACCGGGGATTCAATGATCTCACCGACACCTCCGGTAAGTTTCTTCTGAGGTTTTGCCATAAGCCCGCGCATGCCTGCAAGCTGCCTTACCTGCTGGCGAGACCCTCTGGCGCCTGAATCCGCCATTATGAATATCGAATTAAACCTGTTAGTTCCTTCTTTGTACGGAACGAACTCGTCTTTTTTCATTTCATCGAACATGATATCCGCAACTTTATCCGTAACATGCGTCCAGATATCTATGATTTTGTTATATCTTTCGCTTTCAGTTATCAAGCCCTGTTTGGCCTGCCTTGCGATTTCCTTTATCTGCCCCTGTGCTTCTTTTACAAGTTTCTCTTTTAAGGGAGGGACCTTCATTTCATTGATGGATATAGAAATACCAGCCAAGGTGGCGTATTTAAACCCCACCTTTTTCAATTCATCAAGCAATACGACCGTCCTATAGTGGCCGAGCTCCTTGTAACACCTTTCAACGAGGTTTGCCAGCTCTTTCTTGCCTACTACTTTATTTATATAACCTAATTCTTTAGGCAAATGTTCATTGAACAGGACCCTTCCGACCGTAGTATAGTCTTTCCATTTATTTACGTCTTTCGCTTCATCTTCCTTTAAGTTCGGCTCTCTTATAACATTTATCCCGCCGACTTTTATCCTTGCATGCAGGTCTATTTTCTTGTTCTGGTACGCAGTAATGACTTCTTCCGGGCAGGACAATATCTTGCCGTCTCCGGAAACACCCTGTTTTTCTTTCGTCAAATAGCAGCTGCCAAGCACCATGTCCTGGCTGGGTGTAGCGATAGGCCTCCCTGAAGCAGGCGAAAGTATGTTGTTTGAAGCAAGCATCAAAACCCTTGCCTCAATTTGTGCTTCGGTAGATATCGGGACGTGAACCGCCATCTGGTCACCGTCAAAGTCCGCATTAAAAGCCGCGCAGGTAAGAGGGTGAAGCTGTATGGATTTGCCTTCTATCAAAACCGGTTCAAAAGCCTGTATGCCAAGCCTGTGAAGAGTAGGTGCGCGGTTCAACATTATGGGATGGTTTTTTGTAACTCTTTCCAGAATATTCCATACTCCGGTCGAACCTCTTTCGAGCATCTTTCTTGCCGTCTTTAAAGTCACTTTTTTCTCTTTTATGAGCTCTCTTATAATAAAAGGTTTAAAAAGCTCCAAAGCCATTTCTTTCGGCAGTCCGCACTGATGGAGTTTAAGGTTTGGTCCTACGACAACAACGCTCCTGCCGGAATAATCCACTCTTTTACCGAGTAAATTCTGGCGGAACCTGCCCTGCTTTCCTTTTAAAGTATCAGACAAGGATTTTAATGGCCTGTTTGCTGCGCCGGTTACCGGCCTTGAGCGCGATTCGTTATCTATAAGGGCGTCAACAGCTTCCTGCAGGAGCCTTTTCTCGTTATTTATCATCACAGCCGGTGCTTTCAACTGCTCTATATGGCGCAGGCGGTTATTGCGGTTTATGATGCGGCGATAGAGGTCGTTAAGATCAGATGTCGCGAAACGGCCGCCTTCTAAAGCTACTAAAGGCCTAAGGTCCGGCGGAATTACTGGAAGAACGGTCAAGATCATCCATTCGGGCCTTGTATTCGAGGTTAAAAAGCCTTCTATCAACCTTAACCTTCTTATAAGGCGCGCCCTCTCGGCATCCGACTTTGTTTTCTTTATCTCTTCATGAAGTTTCTTTGTTTCGGACGCAAGGTCAACTTTTTCAAGCAGTTTTCTTATACCGCCAGCTCCGATATCGACTTTCAATTTATCTTTAAACTCCAACCTGTATTTCTGGTATTCTTCTTCGGAAAGGAGCTGTGTCTCTTTTAATACTGACTTACCGTTTGAATCCTTTAACTCTTCCAGAACCAGGTAACGCGTATAATAGATAACGCGCTCAAGGTCAGACATCTTCATATTTAGAATTATGCCTATCCTTGAAGGCGGTTTTCTTAGGAACCAGAGGTGCGCGATAGGCACTGCAAGGTCAAGATGCCCGAACCGCTCACGCCTTACTTTAGATTCAGTGACTTCCACACCGCAGCGGTCACAGACCTGGCCTTTGTGCTTTATATATTTATATTTGCCGCAATGACATTCCCAGTCTTTGGTAGGGCCGAATATCCTGTCGCAGAAAAGGCCGTCTCTCTCGGGCTTGAACGTGCGGTAATTGATGGTTTCTGGTTTTTTTACCTCGCCGTAAGACCAGGCTTTTATCTGCAGCGGGCTTGCGATAGTCAAGCGTATAGCATCAAAATTGGAAAAATCTAATTCATCTATATGTTTCTTTTTTCCTGGAACACTAAAATCAAATTTTGCCATTATTTATATCCTTAGTTATAAGCTGTAAGTTTTAAGCTATAAGAAAATTCAAAATCTTTTTCTTACAACTTACAGCTTATCGCTTATTTCTTAGCTGTTACTTTTTTTTCTTTCTTCTTATCGTCCTTCTCGACTTTCTTTTCGCTCATAAGTTCGACATTGAGCCCCAGAGCACGGAGTTCATGAACCAAAACCTTAAAAGACTCAGGTATCCCGGGCTCAGATATCATTTCGCCCTTTACGATCGCATCATACATTTTTATCCTGCCGTTCACATCATCTGACTTTACGGTCAAAAATTCCTGTAACGTGTAGGCCGCGCCATAACCTTCTATAGCCCAAACTTCCATTTCGCCAAAACGCTGGCCTCCGAACTGTGCTTTGCCGCCTAAAGGCTGCCTGGTTATCAAGGAGTAAGGGCCTGTCGAACGGGCATGTATCTTCTCTTCGACAAGATGCACAAGTTTTAGTATATACATGTAACCTATAGTGACTTTTTCTAAAAAGGGTTCTCCGGTCCTGCCGTCATAAAGCCTTATGCTGCAATCATCGCCCGGGAGATATTCTTCTTCATATTTAAAGAGGAATTTCTCAAGCTCAGGGCCGGTAACTCCTCTGTCAATAAGTTCTTTTCTCTTTTCTTCAACCAGTTTTTTTCTTGCTCTTTGAAGGCATTCTTTTATCTGTTCTTCCTTTGCCCCGTCAAATACCGGGGTTATCATCTGCACATTAAGCACATTTGCCGCCCAGCCAAGCATTGTTTCAAGAAGCTGGCCGACATTCATACGGGAAGGTATAGATAAGGGAGACAGGACACAGTCAACGGGAGTGCCGTCGGGCATCCTTGGCATATCTTCGATAGGAAGAATCCTTGCAACAACTCCTTTATTCCCGTGCCTTCCTGCAAGTTTATCTCCAACCTGCACTTTGTTTTTTGTCGCTATATAAACTTTTACGACTTTATTGACCGCAACCGAAAGCTCATCTCCTTTTTTGATCCTTTCTTTTTCTTTCGCCCTTGCTTCTTTTAGCAGCTCTTCCCTCTTAAGGTAATACGCTTCCAGCTTTTTCTTTTCTTCGCCTTTTGCCTCGGACAGCCTTTCCTTCTTTTCTTTCCTTACCTTATCAAGGGCTGTTTTAAAATCTAACTCTATATCTTCCTGTTTCTTCTTGAGTTCTTTTTCGGTGATCTTTTCGCGCCTTACAAAAGTCCTTATCCCGATCACTTTTCCTGAAACTCCCGGCGGGACACGCAGTGACGCATCCTGAACATCCTCAGCCTTTTTGCCGAAGAGGACTCGCAGTAACCTTTCTTCCGGAGTTGACTGCTGTTCGCCCTTGGGTGCGGTTTTCCCAACCAGGATATCTCCGCGGTTGACCATGGCGCCTATTCTTATAACACCTTCTTCGTCAAGGTTTAAAAGGTCGTCCGCTCCGACATTTGGGATGTCCCTGGTGATCTCTTCCGGCCTTCCTTTTGCCTCGCGCGACTCGGTCTGGAACTCTTTTATATGAATCGATGTGAATGTATCGTCTCTTAAGAGCCTTTCTGAAAGAAGGATGGCGTCTTCAAAATTATATCCGTCCCACGGCATGAAAGCCACCAAGATATTCTTTCCTAGAGCAAGCTGTCCATCAGCTGTGCAGGGCCCGTCAGCTATAACTTCTCTCTTTTTTACTTTCTGGCCCGCCACGACTATAGGCGTCTGGTTGATGCATGTATCCTGGTTTGAACGGGCATATTTTCTTAAGTTGTAAACATCTATACCGGGCTCGCCGTCTTCGCCCCAGATGCATATTTCATCGGCAGAAACACTCAAAACTTCGCCTGCACGCTTTGTCAGGACAACTACGCCTGAATCTTTTGCCACGATATCTTCTATACCTGTTGCAACAAGGGGAGCTTCGGACCATAACAGGGGAACAGCCTGTCTCTGCATGTTTGACCCCATAAGCGCCCTGTTCGCATCATCATGTTCTAAGAACGGTATCAGAGCAGCAGATATTGATATGACCTGCATAGGTGAAATATCCATATAATCGATTTTGCTCGGAGGGACTATAGGGAAGTCGTCGAAATATCTAGCCGAGACAAGGTCGGTCATAAAACGTCCGTTCTTGTCTATAGGGGAATTTGCTTGTGCAACTATATATTCATCCTCCTTGTTAGCGGTCATATATTCGATATTGTCAGTAATTTTTGAATTTTCTACTTTTCTATAAGGGGATTCTATGAGCCCGTATTCGTTTATGCGGGCAAAGGTGGCAAGAGAAGTTATGAGTCCTATATTCGGGCCTTCGGGCGTTTCAATAGGGCATATTCTTCCGTAATGAGTATAATGCACATCCCTTACTTCAAAACCCGCTCTTTTACGGTGAAGCCCGCCCGGCCCTAAAGCGCTTAATCGCCTCTTATGGGTTAACTCGGCTAAGGCATTTGTCTGATCCATGAACTGGGATAACTGCGATGTGCCAAAAAATTTTCTTACTTGGGCAACAAAAGGCGTAATATTTATAAGGCCTCTTGGAGTAATGGTCGAGCGGTCCTGCATGTTCATGTGTTCCCTTACAAGCCGCGTCATCTGAACAAGCCCTATCCTTACCTGATTTTCCAGAAGTTCGCCTACCGAGCGCACCCTTCTGTTCCCAAGATGGTCTATGTCATCAACCTGCACTTTGATTTTCTCTTCGCCGTGCTGAAATTCGCCTATGCCGTTATGTATCATTAAAAGGTATTTTATCGTAGCTATTATATCCTCTTTAGTCAATGTACGTTTATATTCGGAAGGTGTAGAAAAATCAAACTTTTTCATTTTTTCTAAAGTCGAGATGATGTGCCCGAGTTTTTTTGCGATCTTATACCTGCCGACCCTTGAGAGGTCATAACGCCTTGTGGACTTGAACAATAATTCATCCAGAAAACCTTCAGCGCGTTCCTGTATAATGAATTCCTGTGTCTTCAGTATTTTATATATAAGGCTTATGGCTTCTTTTTTTGTTTTTACCGAATCTTTTTTGAGGGTTAAAAGGATGGTCGGGTCTCTATGAACTGATATGGTCTTAATGCCTTTTTTCTTTAAAGCTTCCAGGACTTCGTCTTTAATTTCTTTTCCTGCTTCAAGCATTACTTCGCCCGTAGACTTATCGATGATATCAACTGCACAATAACGCCCGTTCAAAGTCTGGGCACCGAGTTCTTCTAACACTATTTCTTCCGGGTCATGGAATATCTCCAGGATGTCATTGTCTGACTCAAAACCCAGGGCTTTTAAAAATGTAGTTGCAAGGATCTTTCTTTTTCTGTCGATCCTGACATAAAGCAGGTTGTTCTGGTCAAACTCAAATTCCACCCAGGCGCCTCTATAAGGGATCATCCTTGCGAAAAACAAGGGTTTACCGTATGCCGTAACTCTTTTTTCCTCATCTTCCTCAAAAATAACCCCTGGAGAACGGTGTATCTGGCTCACCACTACGCGTTCTGCGCCGTTTATCACGAAACTGGCGTTGTCCGTCATTAAGGGCATATCTCCAAAAAAGACTTCCTGTTCGGCTAATTCCTTTTCTTTTCCGCTTTCCTGTTTCTGGGTAAGCCGCAAAACTACCTTGAGCGGCGCTGAATAAGTAGCATCGCGCACTATTGATTCTTCTATAGAATATTTTGATTCGCCTATGGAGTAGGATACGAACTCCATAGTTAAACTGCCGTCGGAATTTTGTATGGGAAATACATCCTTGAACGCACCTTGCAAGCCGTGGGGTTTTCTTTTTTCGTTCGGTACATCTTTCTGCAAAAACTCCCTAAAGGACTCCTTTTGCATCTGAAGTAACGAAGGTGGTTCAATAGGAGCTATAATCTTGCCGAAATTTTCTTTTTTCATATTGTCTTTTAACCCCTAATATTTTATAAATTTAGGTATTTGCCTAAAATATTTACAAAAGTGCAAAACAGAATTATACTTATTTTTCAATAAAAAGTCAAAGTGACTACATCTGTTTTATTTAACCAACGTCATCCCCGAATGTTTTTATCGGGGATCCATTTTTATTCTCATGAATTCCCGCTTACTAAATGCGGGAATGATTCGCCTTAGGCGAATCACTTTAACTCTACAGTTGCTCCTATATCCGTAAGCTTTTTCTTGAGCTCTTCAGCTTGTGCTTTCGGGACATTTTCCTTAACGGGTTTTGGAGCTCCGTCAACCAAATCCTTTGCTTCTTTTAAGCCCAGGCCTGTGATTTCTCTGACTACTTTAATGACCGGTATCTTGTTAGCTCCGGCACTTGCCAAAACAACCGTGAAATCGGTTTTTTCTTCGGCAACAGCGGCACCTGCCGCTGCACCAACTACCGGCATTGCTGCCATAGCCATAGGAGCAGAAGCTTTGACTCCGAATTTTTCTTCAAGAGCCTTTACCAGCTCTGAAAGTTCCAACACCGACATCGAAGCAATTGATTCGATTAATGCATCTTTTCCATTTCCACTCATTTCATCCTCCGTATTAGCGTATAGCGTTCAGCGTTTAGCGTATAGAAATTCAACGTCTTTGACTTTGTTTTTCCTATCCGCTCTACGCTATCCGCTCTACGCTATAATTATTTATTTTCCTCTTTCTGTTTTTTTATTTGGTCTAACACATTTACTAAATTAAGAATAACTCCGTTTAAAGCATTAACAAGCCCTGAAATAGGCGACTGGATCGTACCGATCACCTGAGCAAGCAAAGCAAGCCTGGAAGGAAGATTAGCCAGAGATTTTATTTGTTCAGGAGTAAGTATCTTATTGCCCAGCATACCTGCTTTTAACTTCAGGTTTTTGTGGTCTTTACTGAAATTAACTAATACTTTTGTTGCCTCTACCGGGTCACCTCTCTCTATTGCTATGGCTGTAGGGCCAATAAATAAATTAGAGAATTCTTCTAACCCCAGGTCTTTTAAGGCTTTCTTGGTCAGAGTATTTTTAACTACTTTATAATCGCATTTAGCCGGCCTTAGCTTATTTCTTAGTTCATTGATTTCAAGCACATTTAGCCCCTGATACTCAGTTAAGACTATTCCGTTATTGTTCTTGAATTTTTCGCCAAGGTCCTTAACTAAAATTTCTTTTTCCTTCCGTGCCATATATATCACGCTCCCTTAAAGACAATGCAAATTTAAAATTGCAAAATTAAAAATTAAGGTTATTTTTTATTAATAAAAGCATTTTTCTTAACTTTTCATTTTGCAATTTGCAATAAATTATCAACAAAAAAATGCTTCTCCCGATAAGAGAAGCAAATAATAAATTATTTATTCTTCTTCTGTCTCGGTAAGACGATAATATTGCAAATTTGCAATTTCTCGATTAAGCTGTTACGCTCTTACTGTCTTTGACTCTGTATATATTTTTGTACTAGAATTCCAGATTCCAGCCGATATTTAAAGCTGTTTGCCCTATAAAAGAGCCTTCCAAAACCAGAGATTCTTTGCTGTACACTTTTATCCTGGTACCTAAAAACAAACCAACATTATCTTTAACGCCGGTCGTTTTTCCCAATGTCGTGTTATCTTGAAGTGTTGAATAAATCCTAAAAACTTTCAAACCGCCGTATGGTTCAAATTTCTTGTACTTCTTGCTCATCAATATCGCTATCTGTATTTCCGTCAAACTCAATGTATCGGATATAAGCACAGGGTTGGCGCCTCCTGCACTGAACGAATCCAATTTATACGAGCTGTAGTTCACTCCAAAATCAAAAGCCAGAGCTGAAGTTACTATAGTATCCGGAAATAGATTTGAATGGATGCCAAATCCTGCTATCCAGCCTAGGTCCCGTCCGGTAAGGTTGTTCTTGACCGTAACCGATGGTATATCAAGGTCATAGGACCCTACACCTATCTTAACCCAGTAATACAGGCTGTCTTGTGGGTTAACTATCAACTTCAAGGCCAGAGAATTGCTTTTTCCTTTACTTTCAAGGTCATTGTTAACATCGCTAAAATAGCTGTTCCCGTTAACTTTTATTTCATCCCTGTTACTTATCCGGAAATTCATTTTTTCTTCCGAATTTGAATAGAACAGGTTAATAGAACCTTTCCCTTTTTCGATCTGAGATGCCGGAAATATTATCTCCGAACCATAAATCAAAGAACAAGTGTTACATAAAAAAAATGAAATAAACAGCAGCCTTATTATTTTCATTTTATCCCCTATTTTCAGTTTTTAGAATGCCTGGCAGCGACCTACTCTCACGAAACCCTGCGGTATCAATACCATCGGCCCTGGCAGTCTTAACTTCCGTGTTCGGAATGGGAACGGGTGTTGCCCTGCCGGAATAACCACCAAGCAATCAAAAAACTGAAATATTATGATACTTCATCAGGGATAAGGTGTAAGGGGTAGGGTGTAAGAAAAGAATCTTACTTACCCCTTGCACCTTTTCACTCATCCCTAATATATTTTATACACAACTTAATAGTGGGTTAAACCTAAGTAATCACTGAGCCACAACTTTCTTTAAATGACATTAAAAAATATGGCCAAGCCAATCGGTCTATTAGTACGGGTTGGCTGCAGATATCGCTATCCTTCCACCTCCCGCCTATCAAACCAGTAGTCTTCTGGAGACCTATTGGGAAACCTAATCTTGGGGTTTGCTTCACTCTTAGATGCTTTCAGAGTTTATCAATACCGAACTTGGCTACCCGGCCATGCCCTTGGCAGGACAACCGGCACACCAGAGGTTCGTCCATCCCGGTCCTCTCGTACTAAGGACAGCTCCCCTCAAGTTTCCTAACGCCCACGGTAGATAGAGACCGTACTGTCTCACGACGTACTGAACCCAGCTCACGTACCCCTTTAATTGGCGAACAGCCAAACCCTTGGGACCTGCTACAGCCCCAGGATGGGATGAGCCGACATCGAGGTGCCAAACTTCATCGTCGATATGGACTCTTGGATGAAATAAGCCTGTTATCCCCGGGGTAGCTTTTATCCGTTGAGCGACGGCAATTCCACACAACACCGCCGGATCACTAGTTCCTGCTTTCACACCTGATCGACTTGTCAGTCTTACAGTCGAGCACCCTTATGCACTTGCGCTCTCGAGGCCATTTCTATTGGCCCTGAAGGTGCCTTTGAACGCCTCCGTTACTTTTTGGGAGGCAACCGCCCCAGTTAAACTGCCCGCCTAACTCTGTCTTTCCAGCCGGTATAGGCATGGAAGTTAGAATCACAAAATCAGAAGGGTGGTATTTCAACGTCCCCTCCATCCCGGCCAAAACCGAGACTTCAAAGGGTCCCACCTATCCTACGCATCAAATTCCGTAAGTCAAAGTTAAGTTACAGTAAAGCTCCACGGGGTCTTTTCGTCTAACCGCGGGAAATCCGCGTCTTCACGGATACCACAATTTCGCCGAGTCTCTCGTTGAGACAGCGCTCTCTTTGTTACGCCATTCGTGCAGGTCGGAACTTACCCGACAAGGAATTTCGCTACCTTAGGACCGTTATAGTTACGGCCGCCGTTTACTGGGGCTTGAGTTCGAGGCTTTGCCTGCCTTGCGGCAGACTAACTTCTCCCCTTGACCTTCCAGCACCGGGCAGGCGTCAGACCCTATACATCATCTTACGATTTAAGCAGAGTCCTGTGTTTTTGTTAAACAGTCACGAGAGCCCATTCACTGCGACTCCGACAAGCCTTGCGGCCATCGGAGTACCCCTTCTTCCGAAGTTACGGGGCAATTTTGCCTAGTTCCTAAACGAGAGTTAACTCGCGCGCCTTAGGATTTTCACCCCACCCACGTGTGTCCGATTACGGTACGGATACTCTTAGCACAGGCCATCAGGTTTTTCTTGGCTCACCATACAGTTAGTTCCCTCGCATTGCTGCGAAGTCCAGCTTCTGCCTTGCGGCAGCTTCTACCTACACTTCCAATCGTAGGATAACCTCCTAATAAGCGTCACTGACGGCATTTAACGCACTAAAAGTAGTTCAGGAATATTAACCTGATATCCATCGGCTACGCCTTTCGGCCTGGCCTTAGGACCGACTGACCCTGAGCAGACGAACTTTACTCAAGGAAACCTTAGGTTTTCGGCGACAAGGATTTTCACCTTGTTTATCGCTACTTATTCCGACATCCTCACTTCCCATCGCTCCAGCACTTCTTCCGATATGCCTTCAATGCGATGGGAACGCTCCTCTACCACTTGAATCCGCCTGAGCAGACTCAAATCCGCGACTTCGGTATCAAGCTTGAGCCCCGGGTATTTTCGGCGCAGAATTACTTGACTAGTGAGCTGTTACGCACTCTTTAAAGGAATGGCTGCTTCTAAGCCAACCTCCTAGCTGTCTGAGTAACTCCACATCCTTTACCACTTAGCTTGAATTTCAGGACCTAAGACGGCGGTCTGGGCTGTTTCCCTTTTGCACGTGAAGCTTATCCCTCACGAACTGACTCCAGTAATGTACAAATGAGCATTCGGAGTTTGGTTAACTTCGGAAGTTGGGTTACAACCCCTACATTATCCAGTGCTCTACCTCTCACTCTTAAATTACCAGGCTAGCCCTAAAGCTATTTCGAGGAGAACCAGCTATCACCAAGTTAGTTTGACCTTTCACCCCTACCCCAAAATCATGCAGAACCTTTTCAACGGTTAAAGCTTCGAGCCTCCCCCCGATTTTACTCGGGGTTCACTCTGTTCTGGGGTGGATCACTTGGCTTCGGGTCTACTAACGGATACTAAACGCCCTATTCGGACTTGCTTTCGCTACGGCTTCCCGCACTGCATTAACAGCGCAGTTAACCTTGCATCCGTTAAGTAACTCGCCGGATCATTCTTCAACAGGCACGCACTCACCCCTTCTTTAGGATTGCTCCTAAAGCATAGGGCTCGTACTGCTTGTAGGCACACAGTTTCAGGTTCTATTTCACTCCCCGCCAGGGGTTCTTTTCGCCTTTCCCTCACGGTACTAGTTCACTATCGGTCCGAGACATGTATTTAGCCTTGGAGAGTGGTCTCCCCAGATTCCCACCGGATTTCACGTGGCCGATGGTACTCAGGATACCGCTTCGAGTCATAAGCATTTTTGTCTACAGGACTATCACCTTCTTTGGTCAGCCGTTCCAGGGCTGTTCAACTAACGCTATGATTGGTAACTCTACTTACGCGGTCCTACAACCCCAGTATGCAAGCACACTGGTTTGGGCTGTTCCGATTTCGCTCGCCACTACTCTCGGAATCTCTTTTGATTTCATTTCCTCCAGGTACTGAGATGTTTCACTTCCCTGGGTTATTTTCTCCTGACATTACATCAGGAGATTTACCCGTTTATCACGGATAAGGGTTTCCCCATTCGGAGATCGCCGGATCAAAGGTTGTTTGCACCTCCCCGACGCTTATCGCAGCTTACCACGTCCTTCTTCAGCAGTCTCGACCAAGGCATCCACTATGCGCCCTTAGTAGCTTGGCCATATTATTTAATGGCACTTACTAAGTACATCTTGTTACATTGGTATTGCTAATTGTGTTTTGTGAAGACTTAAATTTTCCCACTATTAAGTTGTCAAGGATCTTCTACTACTCTATTCCTCTATATATATGTTAAAACTATATATTCATTAATAAATCAGTTCGGAGTTATTAATTAGTAGTTCGTAGTTACTACGAACTCCGCACTATAAACTCTGAACTTGTGTTATTGGTGGAGATAGCGAGATTTGAACTCGCGACCTTCCGGTTGCAAACCGGACGCTCTCCCAGCTGAGCTATATCCCCATTTACTACAGTTATGAGTTCTGAGTCTTGAGTTGTGAGTAAGGACTTTACTCAAAACTCATTACTCATAACTCGATACTGAAGTCAATGGGCTCACGTGGACTTGCACCACGGACCTCACCCTTATCAGGGGTGCGCTCTAACTAACTGAGCTATGAGCCCTCATATATTAGCAAAAGGTCAGCGGTGCTATAATACTGTTATTTATCTGGATATTATTTGCTAAATACCAGTGCTATCGATTTAAAAGAACATTTAAATTACAGCGAAAAATTCTCCAGCCTTTGCTTTTCGATTTTTTATCGGATGTAGCAAAGTTTAATTTTTTATCGAATATTAAATTATTGATTTAAAACAGGAGGTACGTTTGGACTTGACTTTTTGGCTTCCAAGGTAGGCCGTTTACAACGGCCTCCCTCCCTTTATAATCATGCTGTAGAAACTTTTCAAACTTAATTGACTTTGCAGATAAATGCCCCCACCTTCGCCAAGGCTTCGGTGGGCAAGCCCACCAAAAACTTTAGCGAAGGGGGTATAACTTAGAACCGACCTAATCCAATCCCGCGTTAGCGGGAAGGACTACTCCTTAGAAAGGAGGTGATCCAGCCACACGTTCTCGTATGGCTACCTTGTTACGACTTCACCCCAATCATAAACCATAACTTGGGCGCCTGCGTCCCTTGCGGGTTAGCACAGCGACTTCTGTTACAACCTACTTTCGTGGTGTGACGGGCGGTGTGTACAAGGCCCGGGAACGTATTCACCGCAGCCTGCTGATCTGCGATTACTAGCGATTCCGACTTCATGTGGGCGAATTGCAGCCCACAATCTGAACTGGGGCCGGTTTTTTGAGATTTGCTCCCCCTTACGGGTTGGCTGCCCTCTGTACCGGCCATTGTAGTACGTGTGTAGCCCTGGACATAAAGGCCATGATGACTTGACGTCATCCCCACCTTCCTCCGGTTTATCACCGGCAGTTTCCTAAGAGTGCCTATTGCTAGGTAACATAGAATGAGGGTTGCGCTCGTTGCGGGACTTAACCCAACATCTCACGACACGAGCTGACGACAGCCATGCAGCACCTCTACTGGCTCCCTTGCGGGTCATTTCTGTTTCCAGATTTTACAACCAGCTGTTCAAGCCCAGGTAAGGTTCTTCGCGTTGCGTCGAATTAAACCACATACTCCACCGCTTGTGCGGGCCCCCGTCAATTCCTTTGAGTTTCAACCTTGCGGCCGTACTCCCCAGGCGGTTCACTTAATGCGTTAGCGTCGACGCGGAAGGGGTCGATACCTCCCACATCTAGTGAACATCGTTTACAGCTAGGACTACCAGGGTATCTAATCCTGTTTGCTCCCCTAGCTTTCGTGTTTCAGTGTCAGTATTGGGCCAGTGGACCGCTTTCGCCATCGGTGTTCCTCCTGATATCTACGCATTTCACCGCTACACCAGGAATTCCGTCCACCCCTCCCACACTCAAGCCGAATAGTTTCTGTGGACCCATCCCGGTTGAGCCGAGAGATTTCACCACAGACTTATTCAACCACCTACACACGCTTTACGCCTAGTAAATCCGAGTAACGCTTGCCACCTACGTATTACCGCGGCTGCTGGCACGTAGTTAGCCGTGGCTTTTTCTGAGAGTACCGTCAATTTATTCGTTCCCTCTAAAAGAAGTTTACAATCCGAAGACCTTCATCCTTCACGCGGCGTTGCTGGATCAGGCTTTCGCCCATTGTCCAAAATTCCCCACTGCTGCCTCCCGTAGGAGTATGGACCGTGTCGCAGTTCCATTGTGGCCGTACACCCTTTAAGGCCGGCTACCCGTCATAGCCTTGGTGAGCCGTTACCTCACCAACTAGCTGATAGGACGCAGGACCATCAAAAAGTATTATATATTGCTATATAACTTTGACCTCTGTAAGATGTCTTACTGTGGTCTTATGGGGTATTAGCTCGCCTTTCGGCGGGTTATCCCCCTCTCTAAGGTAGGTTTCCCACGTGTTACTCACCCGTCTGCCACTAGACTCTACGGTGTTCTGTAGAATCTCGTTCGACTTGCATGTGTTAAGCACGCCGCCAGCGTTTACTCTGAGCCAGGATCAAACTCTCCATTGATTAAAAAATCGAATGGTGAATTTTCACCAAATTTACACCAAATTGTTTAGCTCTAAATTTTATACCTGATTTCTCAGGGGCATTTATCTGCACATCAATTAAGTTTTCAAAGAACAGTATTACTATTTAAAGGCTACTTATTTTATAAAGCGTAAAAAAACTACGTAGCACTTTGTTTTGTATTTTTGCGAACCAAAATAATAGCAAAGTACAAAAACTTTGTCAAGTACTTGCAAAAAATATTCTAAATTATTAAGTTGAGTAAAACAGGAGGTACAAAGTGAGTAGTGAAAAAACTATCTCTAGGTAGGCTTACTTCCCTCGGGATTTCCCGAGATAAAATAATTTGCCTCCCTCCTTATATATTTTATGTATGTTAATTATAACAAACAATGAAAAAGATGTCAAGGGGGTATAAAAAAATAATTTTAACTATTTTTATTTAAAAAACTTTAAAATTTATACGCTATGGAAGCTGTTACCCTTCTTGCAACCAAAGCATTTCTAACCGGATACTCATTATGTTCTTTATTTAAGATATTAAATCCCGATAATGCCACCTCTGTAGTGTTTTTCCACAGTACAAACGTATATGCGATTCTGGCATTGACTATGCAATAAGGATCAGCCATCCCGCCTACTTCATTTGCGGCTATATTATCCCAGCTTTGCAGAACTACAAAATCAGCATAATCAACATAGCTCGCCTGTAGGTTAGCAGAAATACCGTTTTTAAATTCCGTAGATAATTCAGCGTTGGCTATATTCTTAGGTGTTGCAGTAACATATTCAGGAGGAACATCAGTGCTGTTTCTCTTAGCGTCCATATAGGTGTAATTAACCCTGCCAAAAGCCCATGACGTAAACGGGCATTTTAATTCTATATCTGCACCGCTCTCATCCCCATCGCCAAGATTATAAGCTCTGCCTGAACGGGTTTTCCCGCCTACAGCCGGAGAAAGAGTAACATATCTGAAACCGATAAAATCTTTTACTTGTGTATAAAAAACGTTCGATGCTATATTAATTTTGCCAAGATTTCCTATATACCCGATTTCATATGTGGTTGCTGTTTCTGGTTTTAGCCCTACAGCTCTTACAAAAGTTGTATTATACCCGGAATAATCCGGGCCGAAATACGCTTCAGTAAAATCCGGGTATCTCATAGATGTACCATAAGTTAAACGGAAAGATTGTTCTTTTACCGGCACTATAAAAGCGGCTTTCTGAGAATTAATACTGCCATAATCGGAATGGTTGTCATTGCGATAGCCTAAGTTAAATATTAAATTATTGCTGAATTTATAGGTATTTTCTGCCCAAATACTGTCTAAGTAATTTTTGTATTTGCATGGAGGCAGTAAAACATTTGTATCTATTGTCTGGTCCATATGTCCGGCACCTACAAGTATGGAGTCATTGGATATATCAGTAAAATATTCAAGTTCTGAATTCGTTTTTATGTCATTTGTTAAATAGTGGTAAGGTTTATCAGGCGTGTTAAGTGATTTTTTCATTTTAAGGGTTCTCCACTCAGAGGCTTCAAAATCTCGCTGAAAAACAGATGCTTTTATATGTTTCGATTTAAAAGTGAACCCGGCATCGTAACACGTTTCACTGGGAATATCTCCTATACCAGAAGTCCTTGAAGTTAATTCATCAATACCTGATATATAACCTGCAGTCAAACTCAATGTTGAATTTTCCTTTAGCGAATACTCCATAGATGTATTGAATTTCCACAATTGGTAAGCCACTTCATCCGCATATGGGCCGCAGATGTCCCCCCATTCGCCGAATTCAGTTCTGCCCGCACTTACGCGGTAGTTTAATTTGTCGCTAAAACCAGAATTGCCGAAGCTGTAGCTTCCCAAGAAAGTATTCTTTTCACCTCCAGCCAAAAATAAAGAACTGCCTTTTGTATCTTTTGGATTCTTTGTGATTATATTTATTACCCCTAAAAGTGCACCACTCCCGTATGAAACAGAGCCAGCTCCGCTCATTATTTCTATACGTTCTATCTCGTCTAAATTTATCGGCAATATGTTAAATTTCAACATATCGTAAAAACATAAAGTAAACGGGAAACCGTCTATTAAAAGTTTTATCTTATTCGAAGGTATTTTGCTAAATCCGCGTACGCCGACTTCCATCTGGGCCGGGCTTATATTCATTACATGAATCCCAACTACAGTCCTTAAGGCATCCGGCAGGTTTGTTGCACCGGAACGTTTAATGTCTTCAGCAGTGACAACATGAATTGACGCCGGCACTTCACTGAGTTTTTGTTCTTTTACCCGGGCGGCAGTTGTGACTTTAGTATTAAGGATCTCTTCAAGCGACAAATCGGAGAAATCAGAAAACGAGTCAACAGGTAGAAGAAGGATTGTGCCCAGCAAAAACATTTTAGCCGTTACAATTTTTTTCATTACAGCCTCCTATAAAAAATTTTATTTTTAAACTGCCGACTGCCTTTTTATGACATACCTTTACTTGATTTATTTATATGATTTTACAAGAGTCAAAAAATCTTTTGAGAAATCGCTTCCTTCTTTAACAGCTGATTCATTGTTTAAGATTATAAGAGGTTTTTCATTTTCAAGCATAAGCCCGATAGAAATACCGTTTTTCATTTTTTCATAAGAATCTTGTCCAAAGATAGTAAGCATGCCCGATTTTTTTGCAAACTCTGTTACTTTGACTATATTTTCCGATGTTTCTATATTTAGATACAGTACGCTTATTTTTTTTGCTTTTATAATTTCCGGTTGATTAAATGATTCATAAGATAACAGGCAGAAATTAACTCCGTTGTTAATCAGCTTTTTATCCTTTAATGCTAAAAGTTCAATAAGAAGGTTTTTTGAGCTTTCCACCCATTTGCGATTGTTTTCATAGACTATGCCTATTGTAATGACATTGTCTACGGCATTTCTTGTGATATTCTGGTCATAGTTTAGGATTTTTAATATTAGGGTTGCCTGTATCTTGTAGGGTAAAAAAGTGGCATTCAATACATTGATATGAATTAAACAGAAAAGAAATAAATTTGACAGAAATTTTGTTCTCATTTTTCAAATATTCTGTATTAATTTACTCAAATTATCATGTCTGTCCAAATTGGATAGCAGACTTACTTTTTGGATTTGAAATAACATTTTCTGTCATTCCTGCCCCCGATTAGGACATTCGAGGGTAAACTCCAGCAGGAATCCATATAGACAAAAGTTTTAATCTCCGGATACCCGCTTTCGCGGGTATGACACTTAATTTGTATGTTAAATTTTACTAAATTAATATTTTACTTGTCAAGGAGTATACAAATTATAAA
The DNA here is from genome assembly GCA_020523885.1 of Candidatus Liberimonas magnetica. Lineage (NCBI taxonomy): Bacteria > Pseudomonadati > Elusimicrobiota > Endomicrobiia > Endomicrobiales > Candidatus Liberimonas > Candidatus Liberimonas magnetica. Next base: position 84,644 of record JAJAPY010000013.1, read on the forward strand.
TTTTAGGTATGCCCTTCCCCGATTTAGTGGACACACCGAAGGGTTTGGAAGTATAATGAAATAACAGGGGGGTTTTAGGGGGAAGGATTCCCCCTAAGAGCAGCCGACATGGATTTAAAACG
>JAJAPY010000014.1 GCA_020523885.1 Candidatus Liberimonas magnetica
ACAATTCTGTATTGTTACGGGCGGACGCAAGGCCCGCCCCTACGGTATCTGATATCTCTCGTCCTGATATGCTGGACATCTGTCCAATTATTGTGGACATTTTTAATGTTCTATGCTATAATTATATCAGCCATGAAACCTCAAGATATATTAGTACTGCTAAAAATTCATTTATGGGCTTACGGCAGATGGACTGTCCGTGAGATAGCAGATTCTATTTTCATCAGCAAATCTGATGTTAGTTATGCTGTTAACCGGATGATAAAATCAAAATTACTTGATCCGGTTACTAATAAAGTAAAACTAAGGAACCTTGAGGAATTTATTATTTATGGTTTACCCTATGTATATCCTGCCGAACCGGGAGAAATTGCAAAGGGGATCCCAACTGCGTATTCCGCGCCGCCTTTAAAAGGAAATCTCATCTCCTCAAGCCAGGATATCGTTGTGTGGCCTTCCGAAGACGGTTTTTCAAAAGGTAAAGCGGTAAAGCCGCTGCATATATCTGTTCCCGGCGCCTCGCTCAAAGATTCAAGGCTGTATGAGATGTTCGTCCTTATTGACGCATTGCGTATAGGCAGGGCAAGAGATATTGAGATCGCGAAGAAGGAAATCCATAATAGATTGTCGGGTTTAAAATGAACTCAGATTTTGACCATGTTATCAGCATGCTGGAAACAGCGGAAGAAGCATTGCGCCCGCTTATAAATAAAGTTGTTTTTACCGGAGGGGTTATTGTTCCTTTATATGCTCCGCAATACAAAGAAGAAATACGGCTTACTGAAGACGTGGATGTTGTCATAGAGGTCACGGGAAGAATAGCATACAGCAGGCTTGAAAGTAAATTGAGGAAACTTGGCCTCAAGAATGATAGGTTCTCAAAAGTTATTTGCAGGTGGTCGTATAATGATGTTGTTATAGACGTAATGCCTACTGATGAAAAGATATTGGGTTTTACAAACATCTGGTATGAACAGGGCATGGAGAGGTCCGTTAAATACGTTTTGCCTTCAAAACACTATATTAATATGTTCGCTCTTCCTTATTTGATTTCTTCAAAATTAGAAGCGTTTAATAATAGAGCCAAGGGGGATTATAGGTTTAGCAAGGATATGGAAGATATAATATTCCTTATTTCATATTCAGACATTAAAGAATTATTTAACGCAGATAAAGATGTACGGGAATATATTGCATCTGAATTCAAAAGGCACATAAAAAACCTTGATTTTGTCGAAGTTCTCAGCGGATATTTTCATAAAGAACAAAGGCCTCGGGTTAAAAATGTAATGGATTTTATTAATAAAATGATTGTTGTTGGAACAAGTTAAGTGCAGCCCATCCTCGGGAGCCGGAGGGAGCGTCACTTAGCCGAGAATTTCCTGCCGGGGCGCACTACAAGCACCTGTCCGATTTGCAGTGCCCGGGCGTTTTTGATGTGGTTGTCCTCTTTTATCGCGGTAACGCTTGTTGAAAACTTCTTTGCTATCCTGCCCAGATAATCGCCTTTTTCCACGCGGTACTTAACAAAACCCCTTGAAGGGTTAAGCTCCTTTACCTGTGAGAGGTTTAGAAGGAAGGAATCTTTTGTCCCGGCCGGTATTTTTAAAATGAAGCCCGGGTAGCCGTGCGGCGTACACCACGCTTTTAGCGCAGGGTTAAGTTCTTTCAGCTCTGCGGCGCTAATATCTGCACACTTTGCAGCGACTTCCAGGTCCACTATGTTTTCAAGGCTTACCTCGTCATATTTCAGCGGTTTGTCGTAATGCAGGTCAAAACCGTATTTTTTCGGGTTATCGCCTATAAGCGTGCAGGCAATAAATTGGGGAACGTAGAGCTCAGTTTCTTTGGGCACGGCCCTTCTTTCGCTTATTTGTTCAATATTTGTAGCCTTTGAGAATTTAAGGTCTCGGGCAAGCCCGTACTCTCCGCGGTTGTATGCTGAAAGCGCCAGGTGCCAGTTGTCAAACATGTAGTAGAGGTTCCTTAAGTACCTGGCAGCAGCACGGGTAGATTTTACAGGGTCTTTACGTTCGTCTATCCAGTAGTTTACCCGCATGTCAAACTCCCGTGACCTTGACACCATAAACTGCCACAAACCAACTGCGCCGGCCCGGGAACGGTCGTTTACATTATATAAGCTCTCAACAACCGGCAGGTAAATAAGCTCGCGTGGAAGGCCGTACTCATTTAAGATCTTTTCAATCATGGGCCGGTAACGGCCGGAACGCTCAAGCGCTTTTTTTATCCTTTCTTTGCACTCGCCTTTGGAGTAAAGCTCCAGGTATTTCTGGACCTGCGGATTAGCAGTGTCCATAAAGATTTCGTATTGTGCCGCCTGCCGGGCTGTGGCTGTTGAATGGGTAAAAAGAGAGGAAAATTCCGTAAAGATTTTGTCCAGGCCGTCGCGTGACTGGTAGAAGGCGTATTCATCAAGACCACAGGATGAGAGCTCTTTAAGGGAGCCGGAGAAAAACTCGCGCGCTTTTTGTTTGTTGCCTTGCTCATAATATATGATCGCTTTTCTAAACTGCGCTTCGGAGCGTTTTATAGCTGAGCGGACGCTGTCAGGATATACCGGCACGGCCGCGGCCGGCGTTGAAACTATTACATTGTCTTCAAGCGAATTTTCCACAGCGGTTTCGTCCGACACAGCACCGGCCTGCGCTTGGGCGGCAGGCTCAATGGTACAGCTTTCCTGCAAGGCCTGGCTAAAGGCAGATACGTACGATAAGATTATCAGTAAAACAGAGAATAAAACCTTTAAAAGAATGTTTTTTTTCATATGGTTTTAAGAGCTTTTTTATATTTGATTTTTTACTGCTTCAATATTATGGATGATTCCGAATTTTTTGTCAACACATAAAACAATAAACTCTACACTTGAATAATATCGTTCAATCTTATATAATCTTTTTTTACCGATATATAAACAATTAATGTTCCTGCGGCAAAACTACGGGAACGTACAGTAAAAAATATAGAGGTTTTAATGAATAAAAATGATTTTAAAGAACTAGTCAAAGAACGGTGCCTTATCCTTGACGGCGCTATGGGTACGGAGCTTCAAAAGAGGGGGTCTCTTGACGGAGTAGGTGCTCCGGAAGAGCTTAATTTAAAGTATCCGGAACGGATAGCCGAAATACAAAAAGACTATCTTGAAGCAGGCTCGGACATTATCTTTGCGAACACTTTCGGCGCAAACAGGCATAAACTGGCGGACTATAACTTAACTGATAAACTTTTTGAGATTAACCAGGCAGGTATAAACAATTCAAAGAAACTTGCTAAAAAATACAATGCGTTTGTCGCAGGAGATATCGGGCCCATAGGCTCTTACCTAGAACCATTGGGAGCGACTACGTTTGATTCTGCCTATGAAATATTCGCTGAACAGGTCAAGGCTATCAACACTGCCGGGCCTGATCTTATGTTCATTGAAACCATGGCAGAGATACGCGAAGTTAAAGCTGCGCTTCTGGCTGTAAAAGATAACTTTAACGGGCCGGTTGTTGTGCAGATGACATTTAACACTGACGGTTCTACGGTTACCGGAACGGATATCCTGTCGTTCTTGTCCGTTGCAGAAGCAATGGGCGCTGATGCCGTCGGGCTGAACTGCTCAGTGGGGCCCAAAGACCTTTTAAAATTAGCTCATACCCTTACAAAGTATTCTAAGCTTCCCATTTCATTTAAACCAAATGCCGGTATGCCGAAACTAATCAATAGGCAGACGGTTTTCCCTGGCACCTGCAATGATTTTTTAAAAGCTTCTTTAGAAGCATACAAACTGGGAGTGAACCTGTTCGGCGGATGCTGCGGGACAACTCCGGAGTTCATCAAAGCGCTTGCATCAAAACTTAAAGGGAAAGAACCTAAGAAAAGAAATCCTAAGGATAGTTTCCTTGTCTCGTCCCGGGTAAAAGCACTCGACCTTTATAAAAAACCCTCGCTTTTTATTATCGGAGAGCGGATAAACCCGACAAACAGAAAAAAGTTTCAGGAAGAGCTTTCAAACGACAACTTCACGACTATCCGCAAAGAAGCACAGGAGCAGGTAAAGTCTGGAGCTGACATTTTAGATATTAATATGGGCGTACCTGGCCTTGACGAAGTAAACCTTATGAAAAAAGCCGTAAGCGAGATACAGGAAGTGGTAAGCGTCCCCTTGTGCCTTGATTCAAGCAACATCAGTGCGCTTGAAGCAGGGCTTAAAGAGTGTGCGGGAAAACCAATAATAAATTCCATAAACGGGGACGATGAAAACCTTAAACGAATCTTACCTTTAGCAAAAAGATACGGAGCAGCCCTTGTCGGCCTTTGTACTGACAAAAGGGGGATACCTGAAACGGCAAAACAAAGGCTCTCTATCGCAAATAAAATACGGGCTTATGCAAAAAAATATGGGTTTTCTCAAAATGAAATTATATTTGATTTTTTAACTTTGTCTGTCAGCGCAACTACCAAACAAAGCCTCGAGACCCTTAATGCTATTAAAAAAGCAAATAAACTTTGGCCAAAAAATAAAACCGTGCTCGGCGTTTCAAACATTTCCTTCGGTATGCCTAACCGCCAGGTTATCAATTCTACGTTCTTAAAGCTTGCAAAGGCTTCTGGTCTTAACATGGGGATATTAAACCCGAATGAAAACTGGAGAATAAATGATAGTTCCGCTAAAAACCTTCTATTAGCCAAAGATTCCGGCACTGAACGTTACATTAAAAAACACGGCTCTTTTAAGAAAGCAATCGAAGCCGTTCAAACCCTAGACATGCCAAGCGACAAGAAACTCTACACAGCTATACTGGAAGGCAACAGGGAAGAGATAACCGGTATACTTCAAGAGGTCATTGATAAAGGTTTTTCTCCTCTTCATATAGCAAACTTGATAATCCTTAAAGCCTTGAACGACGTGGGGGAAAAATTCAACAACAAGGAATACTTTCTTCCGCAAGTTATCCGCTGCGCGGAAGCAGCCCAGCTTGCTTTTAGCAAGGTAAAACCTATGCTGATAAAAGACACTTCTTTCGTAACAAACAAAATAGTTTTAGCAACGGTTAAAGGCGATGTTCACGATATAGGCAAGAATATAGTTTCGGTTGTATTTGAAAGCCATGGCTGGGAGGTCGTAGACCTGGGGAAAAACGTCGAGGCAAAGGCTATAGTTGAAACGGCAAAAAAGTTAAATAGCCACCTCATTGGCCTCTCAGCGTTAATGACTACGACTATGCTTGAAATGGAAAATGTTATAAAACTTAAAAATACGTTACAACTTAATTCTAAAGTAATAATCGGCGGCGCGCCCGTGACCAAGAAATTCGCCCAAGATATCGGCGCTGACGCTTATGCCAAAGATGCTGTCGAAGCCGTTGAGGTAGCTAAAAACTTGTTATAAAGATTTACTTATTTTTTCTTTTTCTTTTTTGCTTTTTTCTTAGCAGCCATTTATCTTCACCTCCTTTTTTCCATAAGAACATGGAAGTATCGGAATATTTAAAGTGATTTTTCCGCTGCAAGTATCGTGTTGTGCATCAGCATCGCTATAGTCATCTTTCCTACCCCGCCAGGTACAGGGGTAATATAACTTGCAATGTCTTTTACCTTATCAAAGTCCACATCGCCGCAAATGCCGTTTTGTGTCCTGTTTATACCTACGTCAATTATGACGGCTCCGGGTTTTACGAACTTTTCGTTGACATACCGTTCTTTTCCTATCGCTGCTACCAATATGTCTGCATTTTTAGATAATTTTTCTATAGCCTTAGTCTTTGAATGAGCCATAGTTACCGTTGCATTCAGTGAAAGAAGGAGCATCGCAATCGGTTTTCCAACAAGGTTCGAACGTCCTATTACAACGGCTTTTTTGCCGCTTACTCCTATATTATAGCCTTTCAACAAATAAACTATTCCTAAAGGAGTGCAGGGGATAAACAGTTTTTTCTTTTCTATTTCTTCCCACGATTTTGCGGAAACAAGCTGGCCCAGGCTGTGAGGGTGAAGCCCGTCAACGTCCTTTTCTGGGCTTATGCTTTCTATGCACACATCGCTTGAAAGGCCATTTGGAAGAGGAAGCTGCAAAAGTATGGCGTTTACTTCTTTTTTGTTGTTCAGCTCCTTAATCAGTTTTATTATATCGTTTTCGGTTGACGTATTTTTTAAATTATAGTTAAACGACTTTATCCCGAGTTCTTCGCAGGATTTTATCTTGCTTGCAACGTACACCTGGCTTGCCGGATCTTCTCCCACAAGTATAGTAGCAAGGCCGGGGATTATTCCTTTTTCCTTAAGCGCCTTTACCCGGATGGGTAATTTATCCTTTATTTCCTGAGATATTTTTTTGCCGTCTATCAGATTCATTTTAATTACTCAACTCAATGCAAATTGCATAATTATCAATTAGCATTGCAAAATACATTTTATTTTTCATTGCTAATTTTTCATTTTGCAATTATTTATTTTACCCATATCGGGTTCGAATATATCCACGGCTTATAAAATCCCAGTTTCTTTTGATAAATTTCAACTCTGTATATGCCGGCGTTTTCAATTTTTATTTCAATTCTCTTTGAAACTTCTTCTTTTATGATGCCGCCGTTACAAATTACCCTTATTTTTCCTTTAGAAGGAAGGAGAACTTCTAATTTAGTGTCTTCATTTAAAATATTTATTTCTCCGCCATAATATGCGCTGTTCTTTGAATTTTTTATGGAAAACACAAAACCGCCTGTTTTATTCCATCTTTCCTGGCATACATATAAGCTAAAAGACTTTATGGCACCATAAATTTGTTCTTTTGCTCTTTCATAATCATTATTTAAAGCTTCGTTTAAGACTAAATGGGTCCTTATGGTAGAGAACGCAAAATCAAACGGGAATATCTTAAAAAATAATCCGAAATATTGTTTTTTTGAGTTATGGTTGTCTATTTCGCCATAACCTGAGATTTTCCGGGTTTTATTAAGCTCGTCCCACCTGAAAAGAGTTTCATTCTTAGCGCCTTTTAGTACCCAAGCCGGGAATATATATGAAAATAAGGCTTTTAAAACCGACGTCAGATTTTCCTGCCAGTCGGTCATCAGGTCCCATATGCTCATCGCAGTATAGCCTTCAACCGACCAGTCTATCCACGGATAATCTTTTATCCTGAACTTTTTAGCGCCTGTGTGGTCAGGATGGGCTATAAACCCGAAACCACCCTGCATTTGTACCTTATCTATGTAACTTTGAGGTTCATTGCAATCTTTTTGCGCTAATACCGGTTCTTTTATGTTAAAAGCAAGGTAATGGTTATACCTCGGGGATATCTCTTCTCCGACTAGAACAAGCACGCCGTCATGCCAGCCTTCCCAGCCTTCTTTCAACGCCTCCAGGCTGAAATGGTCTGTTATGATAATAAACTTCAAGCCGTTTTTCTTTGCGCTTGACACTATATCTTTAACGCCGGTATTCCCGTCAAAAGAATATTGAGTGTGTATATGAATGGCGCCCGGGTAATCAAACCTGTTTTTTTCAAAGATCATATATCAAATATCAATTTTGTGCTGTATCCATTTTTCGTTTTCACTATTTTTATATTATGATAAGTAACGGCTTTTATCTCCCGGCTGAAATGTGATCCTTCTAACAGCTTTCTTGCTGTGGCCTCTGCCTTTAATGACCTTTCTGTCAGCTCTATTAACCTGTAACTTGTAAAAATCACTCTTTTTGAATATATAATATAAAGAAGTTCGTTAAGCCATTGTACAATTAGGCCTTCATAAGAATTTCCCTTTAGCTTAATCTTAACCTTTAGCTTTCTCTTATTAATCCGTATTTTCAGATAATCGTTGAGCCCTTTTGCCGCATTTTCAAAGACCTGCCGTATATTTTTTCCACAAACCCGCATACCTGCGTCTGCCGTATGCGAAAAAAAAGAGAACTTTTTATTTTTCCTTGCTGTTTCCGTTACCATTGCCGTTTTCATTTTCTTCTGCTATGACTGTAGTAATGGCGGCCAGTTTATCGCCTTCATCAAGCCTTACAAGCCGCACGCCCTGGACGTTCCTTCCGATTATGGAAACAGCTTTGCAAGCAAGCCTGATAGTAATGCCTTTTTCTGTCATAAGCATCACCTCGTCTCCATCAGTTGCCTTTTTTATGCCTATTACGTTGCCGTTCCGTTCGGTTGTTTTCATATTCCTTACGCCTTTGCCGCCCCGGGACTGAAGCCTGTACTTGGATATCTCTGTTCTTTTGCCAAAACCGTTTACCGTAGCCGTTAAAAACACATCTTTCTGCGTTACAGCTTCCATTCCTATTACTTTATCGCCTTTTGCAAGCCTTATGCCTCTTACACCCCTGCCTCCACGGCCTATAGCCCGCACCTCTTTTTCTTTGAACCTTATCGCCATACCGAATTGCGTGGCAACGACAACTTCGGAATTCCCGTCTGTATGTTTTACTTCTATTAAAAGGTCGCCTTCATCAAGCCCTATGGCTATGATCCCGCCGCGCCTCGGATTAGCAAACTCCGATAACGGGGTTTTTTTTATGGTACCCTGCACAGTGCACATCAAAAGATAGTTTTCTTTTTCTTCTTCGAACGATTTTATGGGAATAGCGGCGGTTACTTTTTCGTCCGGGCTGGAAAGCTGTACCAGGTTAGCAGCGGCTTTGCCTTTTGCGGTTCGTCCGCCTTCCGGTATTTCATAGACCTTTATCCAGTAGACCCTGCCTTTATTGGTAAATAAAAGCATGAATGCATGCGTGTTCGTAGTAAAGAAGTTCTCCACAAAATCTTCTTCCCTTGTTGTCATACCTGTAATGCCTTTTCCTCCGCGCCTCTGGGCCTTGTAAGTAGTTACAGGAAGCCTTTTCATATACCCAGCATGAGAAAGGGTGACTACAACATCTTCTTCCTGGATTAGGTCTTCGATGCCGAGTTCAACTGTTTTGCTTACTATCCTTGTCTTTCTTTCATCTCCATATTTTTCTTTTATCGCAAGAAGCTCTTCCTGCACTATTTTTAAAATCTTTTTTGCATCCGCGAGTATAGACTTTAATTTTTCGATCAGTTGAATTATCTCTAAATACTCATTTTCTATCTTTCTTATCTCAAGGCCGGTAAGCTGCTGCAGTTTCATGTCAAGGATAGCCTGAGCCTGTATTTTGCTCAATTTAAATTTATCCATCAATTTTGTGCGCGCTGTCTCTACGTCCTTGGATTCCTTGATGGTTTTTATTACGGCGTCAAGATGGTCAAGGGCTATCTTTAACCCTTCTAAGATATGCGCCCTTGCTTCGGCTTTGTTAAGCTCATATTTAGTCCTTTTTATTATTACGTCTTTTCTGTGTTCCACAAAATAGTGGATCATCTCTTTCATGTTAAGGACTTTCGGGTTATTGTTTACAAGGGCAAGCATGATAACACCGAATGAAACGGCCATCTGGGTATGGTTATAAAGCTGGTTTAAGACTATCTGTGGGTTTCCTTCCCTTTTAAGCTCTATTACCATGCGTATGCCGTCTCTGTCGGATTCGTCCCTTAAGTCCGATATATCGGTTATCTTTTTATCCCTGACAAGATCGGCTATAGTCATTAAAAGCTGGGCTTTATTCACCTGATAGGGAATTTCTCTTACGATTATAGCTGATTTCCCGCTTCTTATTTCTTCTATATCGGCTTTTGCCCTTATTCTTATCGAGCCTCTGCCGGTCTCAAAATAATCTTTTATTCCTTCTCTGCCATAAATTATCCCGGCTGTGGGAAAATCCGGGCCTTTCATTATTTTAATAAGTTCATTTATTTCTATTTCCGGGTTATTAATATAAGCTATAGTCCCGTCAACGACTTCGGTAAGGTTGTGGGGCGGCATATTTGTTGCCATGCCTACGGCTATGCCAGATGAACCGTTTACAAGGAGATTTGGTAATTTTGAAGGAAGCACGGTAGGCTCGGTTAGGGAACCGTCGTAGTTCGGAGTGAAGTTAACTGTCTCTTTGTCGATATCGGCCAGGACTTCTTCGGTTATCAACTGCTGCCTGACTTCCGTGTACCTCATTGCAGCAGCCGGGTCGCCGTCAACACTTCCGAAGTTTCCCTGACCCTGAACCAAGGGATACCTAAGTGAAAAATCCTGAACCATTCTTACCATAGCCTCATAAACAGATGAATCGCCGTGAGGGTGGTATTTGCCAAGGACATCGCCTACGACCCTTGCGCTTTTTTTGTATGCCGTGTTATGCCTTAAACCCATTTCCTTCATGGCAAAGAGTATTCTTCTATGGACAGGTTTAAGCCCGTCCCTGATATCAGGCAGAGCTCTGCCTACGATCACGCTCATAGCATAATCAATGTATGAAGACCTCATCTCGTCTTCTATGTTGCGCGGCGCTATATTGGGGTCTAAAGGAGTTTCAGGAATTTCTTTGGCTTCTTTACCTGCCGGCGTTTCGTTCCTATCTCCGGGAGTTTCCGGTATTTCCGGTTTGTCATCGTTTTTCTTTGCCATTTTTTTCTTCCTTTTTATAATTAGTAGTTCTATACGCTAAACGCTATTCGCTCTACGCTATAATTTATACATCTAAATTTCTTACATCAAGGGCGTGAGTTTCTATGAAAAGCCTTCTCGGCTCTACTTTATCTCCCATGAGCGTTGTAAAAATTCTATCAGCTTCTATGGTATCTTCAAGCGTAACCTGTAGGAGTTTCCTGTTTTTTGGGTTCATCGTAGTTTCCCACAATTGCTCCGGGTTCATTTCTCCCAGGCCTTTATACCTTTGTATGCTCGCGCCCTGCCTGCCAAGGTCTTTTATCTTTTCGACTATCTCGTTCATGCTGAAAAGGTCATAAGTTTCGTTGGCGGCCTTGAGATGATAGGTGGGTTTTTCCGTGCTTTCTCCGTAATTCGTCATATCCAGACCTGAATCTTCCAGCTTTTTTGCCAGCACGTCTATCCTGGGCAGTTCCCAGAGGTCTTCTTTAACTTTATCTCCCAGGTCTTCCGTTACTTCAAGCGGCAGTTCTCCTTCGGCCTTAATAGCCTGCTCTTTCCGTTTCAAGTATTCGAGTTTAAAATTTTTCCATTCCTTATCCGAGAATATGTACAAGGGTTTGCTGTCCTCATAATTATCTATCCTGTAAAGGGGTAGTTTGCCGTTTTCTTTGAATTTCATATAATCCTTCCACCCTACTTTTTTCCTGCGCAGTTTCTTTACAAGCCCGTCCAGCTCGTTTATATAACGAAAGACATTTTCAAGTTTTTTGTCGTCAAAAGAAGCGACTTTCTTGCCCTGCTTTGAGATAGAAAGCTCTACGCCTTCAGAGCCCTCTTTAAGAAGGAACTCTTCCATATGCTCTTCCGTGTGCAGATACATTTCTTTTTTGTTCTTTTTTACTTTAAAAAGCGGCGGCTGAGCTATGTATATATATCCTTTGGAAAGAAGCTCGGACATTTGCCTGTAAAAGAATGTCAGAAGAAGCGTCCTTATGTGGGCTCCGTCAACATCGGCGTCTGTCATTATTATTATTTTATGGTATCTTGTTTTTAAAATATCAAATTCTTCCTGTCCTATGCCTGTGCCTATGGCTGTAATCAAAGTCCTTATCTCATCATTGCCCAGCATTTTTATGAGCCTTGACTTTTCAACGTTCAGGATCTTTCCTTTCAATGGAAGTATCGCCTGAAAAGACCGGTCCCTTCCCTGTTTTGCCGAACCGCCCGCTGACTCTCCTTCGACTATATAGATCTCGCACTTTTCCGGGTCGCGTTCCGAACAGTCTGCAAGCTTGCCAGGTAACGATGCTGAATCAAGCGCACCTTTTCTGCGGGTCAGCTCCCTTGCTTTGCGGGCGGCTTCGCGAGCTTCTGCTGCTATTATGGCTTTTTCTATTATCTTGTTCGATACTGAGGGGTTTTCTTCAAGGAAGGAAGAAAGGGCGCTGTCTACTATGGATTTTACGGTACCTTCCACTTCAGAGTTTCCAAGCTTTGTCTTTGTCTGGCCTTCAAACTGCGGGTTTGGCACCTTGACCGATATTACGGCGGTCAGCCCTTCTCTTACGTCATCTCCCGAAAGAGATATGCCTTTTCCTTTGGTAACCTCGTTTTTACTTATATAATCATTTATGACCCTGGTCAGAGCAGAGCGAAAACCCGAAAGGTGCGTTCCACCTTCTATGGTGTTTATATTGTTCACAAAAGTGAATATCTGTTCGTTATAAGCATCGTTGTATTGTATGGCAACTTCCACTATTACATCGTCTTTTTCTTTCGAGAAGTATATGGGTGTAGGGTGAAGCGGGTTCTTGTTCGCATTTAAAAACTTAACGAAGGTTACTAGCCCTCCTTCGTAATTAAAAGTGTGTTCTTTGTCTTCCCTCTCGTCTATTATCGTAATACGCGTATCGGCATTTAAGAAAGCTAGTTCCCGCAAGCGGTTTGAAAGTATGTCAAAAGAGAATGTTGTAGCCGTCATGATCTGCGGGTCAGGCTTAAAAGTTATCTTTGTGCCGCGGTCGTCAGACTTGCCTGCGACCTTTACCGGTTCCTGGGGCACGCCGCGCTTATAGGTTTGAGTGTATATCTTGCCGTCTCGGTAAACTTCCACTGTCATTATCTCGGATAAAGCGTTCACGCAGGACACGCCCACTCCGTGAAGGCCGCCCGAGACCTTGTACGCGTTATGGTCGAATTTGCCACCTGCATGCAGTTTTGTCATCACTATTTCAAGCGCTGATACATTTTTATACTTAGGATGCGGCTCAACAGGTATGCCGCGGCCGTCATCTATTACGGTGCAGGAATTATCAGGATGTATTATTACATCTATGGTCTTGCAATAACCGCCCAGGACTTCATCTATCGAATTGTCCACTACTTCATAGACCAAATGATGCAAGCCTGCAGAGCCCGTAGAGCCGATGTACATGGCAGGCCGTTTCCTGACAGCTTCAAGCCCTTCTAATACTTGTATTTTTGAAGCGTCGTATTTTTTGCTGTCACTGATATTTTCTTCTGTAGATTTTTCCATCTAATTAACTCCCTCAATTTTTTAGCGTAGAGCGCATAGAGTTTAGCGTATAGAAAAAACTAAAGCACAATGTCTTTTCTTTCTACTATCCGCTCTACGCTATCCGCTAAACGCTAAGTATTTATTTTTTTAATTCGAATTTTATATCTTTTACTACTTTTTCTTTTCCGAAATACTGATTTATTTTTTTTATTATATCAGTTTTACGCAAAGTCATTTCCTGGAATACCGAACTTGACGAAACTTCTACTATCAATTTTCCTTTTTTTACAGCTGCAAGGCTCGCATATTTCGACATGGGCCCGATTTCTTTATCCCAGACCCTGATTACCGTATATGTTTTTTCATTAAGCCCTAACTGGTTTTTTATGATGTTGACTATTGCATTTGCCTGGGTAAAAGCCATATTTATCTTTGATATAAATTTAAAATGAAAAATTAATGTGTCCCGCTTTGCGGGACTATTAAATTATTCGCCAAAGGCGAATACAACAATTTTGCATTTTGCAATTTTAATTTTGCATTGAAGTTAGCCACCATAGATCAGGCTAACTTAAGAGTTACAGCCGCATCGGCATCACGACACAGATATAATTTTTATCGTTTACCGGCCTTACGACCGCGGGATTAAGCGAGCTGGTAAGCTCAAAATACAATTCATCTTCATCTATATTTTTAAATATGTCTATTAAAAAGGACGGGTTAAAAGCTATCTCAAGTTTTTGCCCTTTATAATCTATATCCAGCTCTACTTCACCTGAGCCTAAACCCGCTGCAGAGGCCGATATCCTTAAAACATTGTTGGCAAAAAAGAACTTTACTATAGAGGTTTTGTCCGACACAAGCAAAGCCATCTGCCTAACAGCCGAAAGTATGTTTTTTGTATTAACTTTTATCTGCGATTCAAATTTTTTTGGGATAACTTGCTCATAATTAGGGAATGTTCCTTCGATCAGCCTTGATATTATTGTTATAAGGCTGAATTGAAAGGCTATCTGATTTTCAGTTAAACCTATTTTTACTTCTTCTTTTTCATCATCACTGGCCAGTACTCTCTGTAACTCGTTCACGGCTTTTGATGGAATAATAGCTCTCCTTTCGATTTTTTTGTCCATCCCGCTTTTATATATATAAGAAAGTCGCCTGCCGTCAGTTGCGACCATTTTAAGATTCTCTTCCTCTAAAATGAGGTAAACTCCGTTTAAGACATACCTTGTTTCGTCCATTGAAGCTGAGAATACAGTCCTTCTCAACATTTTCTTAAGCACCGGTTGTGATACCGTAAAGGCCCCTTCTTTAGGGAAAGAAGGTAGAACCGGGTAATCCGCTTTAGGAAGGCCCATAAGGACAAAATGTGATTTTTCGCATTTTATGTTTATTTCGTTCGATTCATCGGTTTTTATTTCTATATTTTTATCATCGTTCAATTCCCTCACTATATCACTGAACCTTTTTGCAGGTATGGTAATGCTTCCTTCTTTCACTATTTCGCCTTTTATGAAGCAGGATACCCCTACCTCCAGGTCGGTTGATGATAGTTTTATAGTCTGCCCTTCCGCTTCCATTAAAAAATTAGACAATATAGGAAGAGTACTTCTTGGAGAGACTATGGTTTGAACTATTTGAGTCCCTTTTACCAGTTCCCCCTTTGAACATATTATTTTCATTATATCCTCCTGTTTATAGAATAGAAAAGTCGTAGTCGTAATAGCAATTGTATACTGTCTATAACTTTATCCGGCATTTTATAAACTGTACTGTATATAGGAAACCTTAAAGAACTTAAAGCATAACTTCATGTGTATAATAATTATAATCTATTCACAATATACACAGATATTTTTATTGCGCACAGAAATAAACACTACTCCACATCTTTTCCCGTACGAATTTCCTGGCTGATCTGGTTAATCTTTGCTATAAAATAAGGGTCACTGCCCATTCTGGCTTTTATTTTATTACAGGCATGCATGACAGTGGTATGGTCTTTGCCGCCGAAAGCCTCGCCTATTTCTGTGGTAGAAAATTCATCGGTCAAGGTCCTTGCCAGATACATCGCTATCTGCCTTGGGAAAGCCACCGCATCTGTGCGTTTTTTTGATTTCATATCTTTTACATCAAGGTTAAAATGCTTTGCTACTATCTTTTGTATCCTGTCTATCGTAATAGGCATTGCATCTTCAGGCGGCCGTACTACATCCCTTAATATTTTTTGTACAGAGTCTACTGTCAAAGGGGTCCCGGTAAAAGCAGAAAAAGCAGTTATTCTTAAGAGCGACCCTTCGAGTTCCCTGATATTTGATTTGACCTGTGTCGCGATATATAAAATGACATCATCAGGTATGTATAAATGCTCCGCTTCAGCTTTTTTTCGTAAAATAGCTATCCTTGTCTCAAGATCCGGCGGCTGTATGTCAGCTATAACACCCCATTCAAAACGGGATATCAAGCGGGGTTCAAGAGTGGGAAGTTCTTTGGGCGGCCTGTCGGATGTAATGACTACCTGTTTTTTCGAATCATAAAGAGTGTTAAAAGTATAAAAGAACTCTTCCTGAGAACTCTGTCTCCCTACCAAAAACTGTATATCATCTATCAAAAGGCAGTCGACATTCCTGTATTTGTTCCTGAAAGAAGCCGGTTTTTCAAACCTAAGAGAATCTATGAATTCGTTGATGAATTTTTCACTTGTTACATAAAGGACTCTCAAAGAAGGGTTGTTTTTACATATATAATTGCCTATACCGTGCAGAAGGTGCGTCTTGCCAAGGCCGACCCCGCCGTATATAAACAAAGGGTTAAACTGCCTGCCGGGCATTTTTGAGACAGCTTCGCAGGAAGCGTGGGCAAAACGGTTCGATGCTCCTACGACAAAATTATCGAACGTATATTTCGGATTAAACTGTTCCTGTGAAAACTCTTTTGAAGCATGCTGAGGTACAGCAGGTTCCAGGATATCTTCGACTTTTTTTAATATAGATGTAAGGTCCTGCATCTCTTGGAACTCTAACTTTACATCGCCCTGTATTTCTTCGCTGAGGATCTTTTCTATATTGTTTTTTTGGTAATTCTTTATCCAATCAGAAAAATATTTGTTCGGAACCTGAAGCAAGAATTTTCCATTTTCTGCTGAAATAGGCCTTAAAGGAATTATCCACAAATTAAAGGATTCCTGGCTCATTTGGCCCTGCAGGTTTTCCACAACTTTTTTCCATAGCTTTTCCACATTATTCATATGTTATCCCCAACGTTATCCACAAATGTGTATAACTTTTATTACTAGATTTATTTTATTTTCTAAATCTATATTTTTACCATATTTTATTATCTACTGTATTTCAATTACTTCAAAAGTTTACATTTTTTTAACAGAAAAGTCAAGTCTTTGAAAGCATCTATTGAAAGGTTTTCAGGCCGCAAGGTGGGATCAATATCGGCTTGTTTTAAGACAGCTGAAATAGCGGGTTTTTCGCAAGCTAAAGCATTTGAAAGGGAATTAAGGATGGTTTTTCTTTTTTGGGAAAAAGAAAGCTTTACTACTTTAAATAAATCGATGTCCGGCTCTAGGGGAAATTTATTGGTTATTTGTAAAACTACAGAATCGACCAAAGGTTTTGGAAAGAACAAGTCGGGGCTGCACTTAAATAATATGCGGCACTCTGCATAGTACTGGCAGAATATTGATAAAAAGCCATACGCGCTGTTGTCCTTGCCGGACACTATCCGTTCCCCGACTTCTTTCTGGACCATAAATATTGCGGTAGTCCAGGTCTTTTGGGGTAAAAGCTTTTGCAGGATTGCAGTTGCTATGTAATAAGGAAGGTTTGCTACTAATTTTATATTGCCCGGCCGGTCAGGTATTTTATAATCTAGGAAATCTTCATTTATAATAGTTACATTATTAATATTTTTGAATTTGTCTTTTAAACGTATACTTAATTTTTTATCAATTTCTATTGAAATAAGAGAATTAACCTTGGGGGCAACAAAGCCAGTCAAGATCCCTTTTCCCGGCCCTATTTCAATTACATTATCGTCTGGCCCAAGGCTTGCAGCGTTAACGATCTTTATTGCCGTATCTTTATCGATTAAAAAATTCTGGCCTTTTGGCTGGCGCATATTATTTGCCTAGGCAAAATTTTGAGAAAATATTCTCAAGGATTTCGTCTGTTATATTTTCTCCGGATATCTCGCCCAGATGATTCAAAGCTTCCCTCAGATTAAAAGCTATGAGCTCTTCGCTTTCGCCTGTATTGACAGAAGTCAGGGCAGTATTTAAATCAGATTTAGCCGATCTTAAAGCGTCCAGATGCCTTTCATTAAGCAGGAACGGCTCATCGGCCAGATTATTGTCTTTTTTAAAATTTGCAAGAATAGCCTCTTCTATTTGTTCAAAACCGGATTTTTTTAGTGCCGATAGTTTAATCACCTTCATTTCCCGGCAAAAAATCTTTTTTAACTCTGTTTCATCAAGCTTTAAAGGCAGGTCTGTCTTGTTTAAAACAGGAACCACGCTCTTTTTGTCTTTTAAAGGGGAAAGTATGTCCCAGATATATTTATCTTCCGGCCCTAGTTCAGTTGAAGAATCCAAGATCCATAAGACCATATCTGCAAGTTTGATGCAGTCCTTAGCTCTTTCCTGCCCGATCCTTTCCGCCGGATCTGGGGCTTTTTCTCTTAACCCGGCCATATCTGTTATTACGACAGGTATACCTTTTAAATCGATGGTTTCTTCAATAGTGTCCCTTGTTGTCCCGGGGTATTCGGTAACTATAGCTCTTTCTTTTTCCAATAGAACATTAAAAATAGACGATTTTCCAGCGTTCGGTTTTCCTATTATGGAAACCTTTAAACCGTCTCTTAAATAGCTTTCTTTTAAAGCTGATTTTTCTATGACGTTAATTTCTTGGATTAAATATTTTATGACAGCTGCTATTTCTTTATCAGTAATGAACTTTATTTCTTCTTCACAATGGTCAAGGGAGGCCTCAATATCGGACAGGAGGCCTATTATCTTTTTTCGCCAGGAACTGATCTTCTCAAAAAGACTTCCCTTTAACTGGTTTATACTTGCCTGTGCTGCTAAAACAGTTTTACTTGCTATAAGGTCCTGAACCGCCTCGGCTTTTGTCAGGTCCATTCTGCCGTTTACAAATGCCCTGAAAGAAAACTCACCCGGGGCAGCAAGCCTGGCGCCGTTTGCCAGGCAAAGCGCTAATATTTCCTTTAAAACAATAGGCCCTCCGTGAGCGGATATTTCTATAATATCTTCTCCGGTATAGGAATGCGGTGCTTTAAATACGGCTACAACGACTTCATCAATAAGTCTTTCTTTGTCGCGAATAAAACCGTAATGCAGGGTATGGGACCTTGCTGCGAAAATTGGATTGTCAACCGCAGGTTTGTCAGCCGCAGGCTTAAAAAACGATTCGATGATCCTGACAGCATCCGGCCCGCTTAAACGAATTACACCGAGGCCGCTTTGCCCAAGAGGAGTAGATATTGCGGTTATGGTATCTGTGGAATTTTGATACATAGAAGAGGAAACGATAGTGCAAAATGCAAAGTGAAAAATGAAAAATTAAGGTGTCCCGCTCTGCGGGACTATTAAATTATCCCGCAAAGCGGGATACAACAATTTTACATTTTACAATTTTCATTTTGTATTTAAGTTAAAATGCTTTTAGCAGCCTTAACTTGCTTAATGGGTAGTTATATTGGAAACAGCAAGAAGTTATTTTTTCAGTTTAATGACCACTTTCCTGAAGGCGCCTTCTCCTTCAGAAAAACTTTCAATATCGGTGCTATTCTTTAAAGAAATGTGTATGATTCTTCGTTCCTTGGAGGACATCGGTTCAAACCTGTAGGGTTTACCCGTGCGTTTTACTTCCGCTATAGCTTTATCTGCCATTGCATTAAGCCTTTCTTCCTGCTGTTTACGGTAACCCTCTGTTTCAAAGATTATTCTTGTCCTGGTCTCTTCATTCTTGTTCACCATGAGGTTCAAGACATGTTCCAAAGCATCGAGCGTTTGCCCGTTCTTGCCGATTATAAACCTGCTGTCAGTAGATTTAACGTTTACCAGCACCCCTTCGTCTGTTTGAGATGTATCTATCTTTGTAAAGGAAAGCCCCATAAATTTTATTATATTCTCGATATACTCTTTTGCTTTTTCCTGTGCCTGCGCATAGTCCACACCGGATGCAGAAGTACCTTTTATAATGAGTTTTACTCTGGCTGGCTTATTACCCATTAGGCCGAACAAACCTGTAGCCCCTTCATTTAATATCTTGACGTCTACTTTATCCCTAGAAACCCCGAGTTTCCCGAGCCCTTCTTCTATAGCTTCTTCTATGGTTTTACCTTCAATTTCTATCTCAGACATTACCTACCTCCTCTTGGCGTAACATAATAAAATATTGTTCTATCATAGATATCATGCTGTTTGTAAGCCAGTACAATACAAGGCCTGACGGAAATTTTAAGAACATAAAAGTAAACACCACTGGCATTAAATACATCATTTTTGCCTGTGTCGGGTCAGCGCTTACAGAGACCATCTTCTGCTGGAACAGCATCCCTATGCCCATTACGACAGGAAGGATATAGTAAGGGTCATGCACTGACAGGTCTTTTATCCAGAATATCCAGGGAGCACCCCGCAATTCGTAAGTTGTTCTTAAGGCATTGAATAAAGCCCAGAAAATAGGGATCTGAAGCAGCATCGGCAGACAGCCGCCCAGGGGATTTACCTTCTGGGTCTTGTACACATTTAGCATTTCTATATTAAGCCTTTTCGGGTCACTCTTAAATTTTGTCTGTATTTCTTTTATCATCGGGTTTAGTTTCTTCATAGCGGCCTGAGCTTTAAAACTTTTTATAGTCAGGGGAAAAACTATTATCTGAATAACTACGGTTAAAAGTATTATAGACCAGCCAAAATTAACTGTTAAACGGTAAAAGAAGTTTAAAACTTCCAAAGCGATCTTGCTTAAGAAGCCAAACATCCCGAAATCAATCGTATTTTCAAAGCCTATATTCAAAGCTTTTAAAGAGCTAAGCAATTTCGGACCGAGATAAAAATCCACGGAAATACTAACAGTCCCGTCACCTGAAAACTTCTCTTTAGACAATATTAAAGAAGGAGGCTCTTTTTTGCCGCTTTTAGATACAATTATTTTGTCAAAACCTTTATCATTTTCTGGGATTATTGCAGATAAAAAATACCGGTTATCTAAAGCAGCCCATTTATAACCGGGAAAGTCATATTCTCCGATTTTTAAATTTTCCATCTTTTTTAAAGCGTCAACAGGATATGCTAAAGCACGTGTTAATTTTATGTTCTCATC
This sequence comes from Candidatus Liberimonas magnetica, assembly GCA_020523885.1. Classification (NCBI taxonomy): domain Bacteria; kingdom Pseudomonadati; phylum Elusimicrobiota; class Endomicrobiia; order Endomicrobiales; genus Candidatus Liberimonas; species Candidatus Liberimonas magnetica. The sequence goes on from JAJAPY010000014.1 coordinate 20,358, forward strand.
CTTATCCGTTTCGTCTGTACCAAGCCCCTGGCCGATAAGTATTTTGAAAGGGGTATTAGTGTCTATTTTTAAGTTTTGGATATATGTATCAGAAAGAGTATAGGTTTTTGTTATTTTCTTGTTTTGGGGAAGTTGTGCGGCAAAAATTATTTTTTTTGGTGTCTGCTCAACGATTTCAAAATTAATATCATTGAATGTAGAGAACATTAAAAGGTCTTCAGATAAGCTAAGATCTATTCTTCTGGACATATTCTCTTTTAGTACCCAGTGCTTTATAGCAGCGCCTCTGGTTGTAAATACCGCATGGTATTTGTTTGTATCTATAGTAATTTCTTTTTCAGCTATTTCTTTTACAGGTGTTTTTGGTTGTTGGCTGAGGAGCTCCGGTTTTATGTTTTGCTGTCCTTGGGTTTCCTTGGCTTGCTCGGTTTTGCTCAAAGGCTGGGGCGCTACTGCGTGCTGCTGCGGATAAAATGTCCACCATAGAATAAGGAATAAAGTTGATAAAACTATAGCTAAAAAAGTGTTTTTTTCCATGGTTATATTTTGATCGAAAAGTTATTACATTTTTTGATTTCCGGTACAGGGTCAACGCCTCCCTTAGAAAAAGGGTGGCATCTGGATATCCTTAAAAACCCAAGCCAAGTACCGGTCAATACGCCGTATCTTTCTACAGCTTCATGCGTATAGCAAGAACAGCTCGGATAAAATCTGCAGTGTGCAAATCCTATGCTTGAAATTTTCTGATAAACGGTAATAATGTAAAGTAATATTCTTTTCACTTTTTATATTCTTTTTTCAAAAGCTTGTGCTTTCTCAAGTAAACCTAAGACAAGGTCACGCAGTTTTTCAAAATTCAGGTCAATGGCATCTTTTTTAGGGATAAAAACAATATCCAGGCCCCGGGCCATACTGTATTTGTTCAATCTGAAGATCTCTCTAAGCCGTCTTTTTAACCTGTTGCGGTGCGCAGCGATACCCAGTTTACCGCTTGTTACAAGGCCCAGCCTTGTCAAACCTTCAGAATCTTTTCTTTTGTAAATGTATATAAAAATAGCCGGATGAACCAGCTTCCGGCCTAAACTTATAGCTTGTTTAAAATCCTTCTGGCTGTGAAGCCTTTCTTTATATCTAAAAGTAAACCCCGTTAGATCCTTGTTTATATTATCATTAAAAGACATTTTTGATGTGTTTAATCTTCATAGAAACATCTAACGGGAGCATAAAAACAATCATCAAGCAGATAAAGTCTTGCGGCCTTTAGATCTTCTACGGCTTAAAACTCCGCGGCCGCCGCTTGTGCTCATCCGGGCTCTAAACCCGATCGCTTTTTTTCTGCGCCGAACGTTCGGCTGGAATGTACGTTTAACCATATATACCCTCTAATTTGAATTTGTCAAAATGTGGGCTTAATTATACACAATAATAGCTCAAGTGTCAAATATAAACTGGCGAATGAAAATAAAATAAAGTTTACATTTGACCGGTATAGATCTGGCGTAAATCCACAAAGAATTTGGCTGCCGCGGCTGACTTATAGTCCGGGTATGTCCAGGGGAGGTGGGTAAACTGTTTGTTTTGATAAATCATTGTAATTTCAGCATGAATCCCATTTTTTAAGTATATCCTGTGGCTATAATCTTTGGTTGAAGCAAGCACTATCTTTGACAAAGCAAGGTATCCCGGGTCAAGGTTGATCTGCCTGTTTGAGCTGTTTAAAAAGTTATTTTCTATATTGTTTGTTTCTGTTTTTACATTTGAGAGCTCTTCCTGCTCAATAAGCTTTTCAAAACCTACCCATTGCCGGAGGAGGCCGGTGCCCATTTCTTTTGCATAATAATCAGTAAAATCAAACGGTACAACGGGGCTTTTAATATCCATTGTACCCCAGTTAGATATTAAAAACGGTTCAGTTTTTTCAATAAGGTCTTTTGACCTTGAGATCATCCCGATAAATAACTTTACAGGTTTATAAGTTGTTATCCTGCCCATGGGCCTTCTCCGTATCAAATACCTTGGTGTAATCAAAACCAATATACCACCTGTAAATAAAAAAATAAGACAAAGAATTTTCGGTTAAGTTGTTCCCTATCGTGTCAAGGAATATATGCTGTGCAAGCCCTAGGCTTAAGCCTAAGAGCAAAGGGCTTTTAGTCAGATAGACCACTACGGCAAAAACAATTAGAAGCTCATAAGAATGCAGGAAAAGAGTTAATACTTTAATCCTGTATTTGTCGCAAACTTCGATAAAATGACGGACGTCAAGGCTCCCCGGATACTGCCTCCAATAATCTATTAAATGGTCGAGGTCAAGGAATATACCTGCGACAAATGAAGAAACAGAAATGACAGGCGATTTAGTTATAACATAAACGCCGGAACTAAAAACACTTGAAACAATTAGATGGCTGGGGATTTTCATAAAACACTCTGTATGGATTTAAAGAGTACTGCTGCAAGCTCTTTAGAGGTTTTTAATACTTCTTTTGAAGGCTTATGCCCGTATTTTAAAACTTTAGGCTGTACGCCGAGGATAAAAGCCTTACAATTTAAAGACCTCTTCATATAATCGACTAATATTTTTAAAGGAAGCTGATGGGTTGAAAAAGATATGCCTGCGGCCATATCCGGATCGATCAGGCCTATTGTCCCGGGTTTTTTCCCGAGCTCGCAGGAATCTATAAGCACCAGGTGCGAAGGCTTATAGCTTTTTATTTCTCCGGTAAGGTTCTCAGGGGCAGTGTTCCCCAAAAATATTTTTACATGCCTTGAGAGTTTTTTTGACCTTCTTAATTTACTGCCCAGTTCCTGTCCGACAAGCATGCCTGAGGCATCGTCGGCACGCAGCTCTGAACCTATGGCCAGGACGGCGATTTTTTCGGCGCCAAAAAACCTGGTTTTAAGTATCTTGCTTAGGTTCATAGCTATTTTCATATTTTTACTTTAAGTTTCTTGTGGTCTAAGGAAGCAAGCTCGAACTCTCTTGTTGCCTCGAGGGCTTTTTTCATGCAGGAATCAACGCATTGGGCGCAATAAAGGCATTTATCAAGATCAACTATAGCTTCAAATTTTTTTTCTGCCGGTTTTTGAGGTTCTGCCCCTGCCGCATTTTGAGCCGCGGGCTGTCCGACGTTTACGATCGTGATGGCATTGCTTGGGCAGTCCTTCATGCATAATTTACAGCCGATACACCTTTCCTGGTAAAATTTAAGTTTTCCCCTGAATTTGGCCGGTTTTTCAATTTTTATAAAAGGGTACATGGAAGTAGCCGGCTTTTTGAAAAAAGAACATATGACTTTAAGGAACATCCTGCCCGGGCGTATCATTTTAAAAAGACCTCTTTTATTATCAAATTCAAGAATAGCTGAAGGATCGCAAGCGGTGCAAGGACTTTCCAGCAAAGTTCCACCATCTGGTCTATCCTCAAACGCGCAACGATTGTACGGAATATCGCAAGTATCGCTATCATAATAAGCATTTTAAATAAAAATATCAAAAAACCGATAACAGGATTAAAGCCTAATCCGAACGGGAAAAATACTGCGGCAAGTAATGCTGATATGACTATTAACTCGGAACTTATAGTCATTCTAAACAGTGCAAGCAGCCTCCCGCCGTATTCCGTGAACGTTCCCGCTACTATTTCAGTCTCTGCTTCGGGTATGTCAAAAGGCACTTTTTCAAGCTTGCCCTGAGCCGATATCACTGCAATAATAAAAGCAGGGATATTTAAAAGGCATAACAACGGGTTTTTAGAATAAAATTCCGTTACAGCGCTTAAAGTCCAGGTATCCGCTAAAAGAGCAGGGCTTAAGATACTTAAGAACAAGAGCACTTCATAGGCAAACAATTGAGTTAGGGTGCGCACGGCGCCGAGCATAGAGTATATGGAAGTTGAATACCAGCCGGCAAGGAAAAAAGTAAGGGTCGGGATAGTGAGCAGATAGATTATTACAATAATATCGCAGTTAAAAGCAAATAATGCCTTTGTATGCCATAAAGGTATGTAAAGAAAAGCCGTGATTACAGAGCTCAAAGAAACGACCGGCAAAATCTTGATTATTTTCGGTTCGGCATCAGCCGGGATTATCTCTTCTTTGGCAAGGAGCTTTATGAAATCAGCAACAGGCTGGAACCAGGGAGGCCCTACCCTGTTTTGTAACCTCGCGTAGAACTTCCTGTCCAGGTATTCTGCGATAAAGCTTATAGTGCCCAGGAAAAGAAACCCCGGAAATATAAAAATCTCAAATAATTGATTAATCATGTCAGTAACCATTGCAAATTGAAAAGTGCAAAATGCAAAATGTAAACCTTGACTTTTTTAATATGTCCCGCAATTTTTCATTTTTCATTTTGCAATTTTATTTTTGATAAGTCTATCCCTTCATTTTTTTTGTACCATTCGATACTGTATTTTCTTAAGTCTTTCCATTCGATGAGTCCCCTGGTTTTTTTACCGTCTTTTACAGCTATCGTTGTCCTGTCAGTGCATGAAAAACACGGGTCAATGGCTGCTATAACTATAGGTACGTCTGCCAGGTACCCGTTTTCAAGCATCTTTGCTACGGCCTGTACGTTTGCAAGAGTAGGAGCGCGGACTTTGACCCTTTCGGGTTTATCGCTGCCGTTTGATTTTATGTAATGCATATCTTCTCCTCTTGGCGCTTCGCACCTTGAAACAGCCTCACCAACAGGTATCCTTCTGGGAGCTTTAACCGTAATAGGCCCGTCAGGAATATTCTTTACTATCTGCCGGATCATATTGTACGATTCCAGAAGTTCGCCTATCCTTACTAAAGTCCTGCCGTAAACATCGTTATGATTGTCTGTTATTACCTTAAATGATATTTCACCGTATGCGGCGTACGGGTCATCGCGGCGAATGTCCCTGTCAACATTTGAAGCCCTGGCTGTAGGGCCTACAGCGCCGAGTTTAACTGCGTCTTCATGGGAAAGTTTTCCTACCCTTGAAAGCCTTTTTGCAAGGGTTACTTCCTGGGTAGCGACCTGCGCATAATACTTTGTTTCCTCTTCAAGTTTATCCACGGCTACAAGGATATCTTTTATCTGGTCTTTTGTTATATCCCTTCTTACTCCGCCTATAGTGTTTATGCCATAATTCACGCGGTTCCCGGTAAGCATGCTTAAGAGGTCCATCACTATTTCCCTGTCGCGCCAGGTGTACATCAAAAGAGTATCGAACCCGACCTCGTGGCCCGCTACGCCAAGCCACAAAAGATGGCTGTGAAGCCTTTCAAGCTCTCCTACGAGAGAGCGTATATAAAGAGCCCGTTTGGGCACTTCTAACGCAGCTATGTCTTCGACACATTGCACATAACAGCTGGAATGTGAATGAGAACAAATACCGCAGACTCTTTCTAAGAGATAAATGTTCTGTATATAAGTCCGGGACTCCGCAGCCTTTTCTATGCCGCGGTGGTTGTACCCCAATTTCAGGGTCATGTGGACTATCTTTTCGCCGTCTAGCGTAATATTAAAACTTGCCGGCTCTTTTAAAGCCGGGTGCTGCGGCCCTATTGGAATAGTTACTTTAGCCATATAAAACTCCTTACTTCAGGTAGAAGGTAGACGGTAAATGGTAGACGATTACAGCAAAACCTTTAAAGCCCCGTTTACCTTCTCCCGTTTCCCGTCTACCGAGTTAGTTCTTCGGTTTCCAGTCTTTTAATAACGGATGGTCGCCTATGGGCCAATCATCGGGCAGAGGGTATCTTCTTCCTGCAGGCAGCCCCTCAACTTTTACTCCGAGCAGGTCTTCAAGCTCTCTTTCATAAAGCGTTGCGCTCGGATAGATATCGGTAATTGTCCTTATAACAGGATTATTTTTTGGTATGCTGGTTTCAATGTTCAGCATCATGCCGTCGTTAGCCGCCAAATGATAAACCAAGCCTATGGTATCGCCCTGGTCAAGGCCTGTTATCGTGCAAAGAAGGGGAAATTGGTCTATCTTCACCGCATACCCCATAACTTTCCAGAACTTATCTATGGGCACATCCAGGAATATACGCTTATTTTTCACGATTTTAAATTTGCCTTCAAGAAAATCAAATTTATTCATGAATTGTTTTTGTATATCTTGTTCTTTGGACATATTATTTCTCCATAGTTTGGACAAGCACATCTTGCGGCTCAGGCTTTTTTTCATCAAGGCTTGCAAGAAGTTTTACAACGCCGTCAATTATAGCTTCCGGGCTTGCCGGGCATCCCGGTATATAGACAGAGACCGGAATCTCGGTATCTATGCCGCCGAGGATATTGTAACAGCCTTCAAAAACCCCGCCCGAACATGAACACGTTCCTACGGCGACCACGAACTTCGGTTCAGGCATCTGTTCATAGATCCTTTTAAGCCTGTTCTTTATCTGCCTTGTGACCGGGCCTGAACACACAAGCACATCCGCATGCCTCGGCGTACCCTTGATCTGTATACCGAAACGCTCAACATCAAATACAGGCGTTAAAGCAGCAACTATCTCTATATCGCAGGCATTGCAGGCCCCGGTGTTAAAATGTATAATCCAGGGAGATTTTATTCTTGCCCAGGTAACGATTTTCTTTACTAAACCCATAATAAATCCTAATGCAAAATGAAAATATCAAAATGAAAAATTAAGGTTAACGGCTTTTATTAATAATAATTTTGCAATTTGCATTTTGCAATTTTCATTCCAGCCGCTTTGCGGCTGGCCTAGTCCCTAAACAATATTAAAAGCCCGCTTAAAGCCACCAAAAAAAACAGCGCTATGTTCCCGAACCCGATAGAAAGCTTCGGTACGCAGGCTATTATTAAGACGAACACGTGCATAACGGTAAAAAAGAACGCAAAATGAAAGAACTGCGTATATTCAGGCTGCATCCTGTGTTTCGGGATATCTTCGCCGCACGCATAACAGGACTTTTTTTCGTCGCTTTGGTCTTTTGTCTTAAACGCCAGTTTTGAAGATATAGCGGACAGAATAAAGCTGACGGTTAATATTAAAATAAAAGCGAGCGGCGGTATAAAAAGAAGTTTATCTATCATATAATTAACCTTTTAGGGTCCTTAAGTTCCTTACATCAAGGGATTTGTTATGCTTGAAAACATTTAATATAACGCCTGCGGTAACAGCTATTATAACGACTTCTATAATAATAAGAGTAATAACCAGCGGCTGGGCGAACGGCATGTTCCCAGTGATATACCCGGCAAAAACAAGGAGCAGGGTAACGGCTTTTGTAAGTATCTCAAGCCCGATAAGCGCACGAATCATGTTATGGGTTATTATGATACAAAAAAACCCTATGATAAAAAGAAGCGGGACAAAGATCAATATAAGTTTCATAAGTGCCGCATTATCAATTGCCATATTATTCCTCAAACCTGGACTTTATTAAAATAACTATTCCAAAAACCCCTAAAAGAAGTACCACCACCTGGCCGAACAAATCAAACTGGCGCAGGTTCCATAAAACCGCCCTTTCGTTGGCTAAAGAAACTATGTTTTGAGCCTTAAAATGCACGGGAATATTTAAGAAAAAAAGCCCTGCCAAAAAAAGGAGCACTATTACAGGAAGGTACCAGAACCGTTTTATCCTTCCTTTTGTCATTTCCATGGTCTCGACATAGTTCATAGGTTTTGTAAGGCTTATAACGCTCATGAATAAGACCGTGATGAACCCCGCGCAGACAGAAAGCTCAAATACCGCAGCCAGGGCTGAGCCGAGCCGGAACATTATTATTGAAAGTATGATACTCACCAATGCAAGCGCTATCGCAGCGCGCAAGAGGGTTCCTCTCATAACGGCCCATATAGAAAAAAACGTCAATAAGCTTAATAATACCAGGTCTATATACATTAATACCTCAAATCCGAAATCCGAAGCACGAAATCCGAAAAAAACTGAAATATCAAATATTCAAAAATCAAACTACTGTATTATAATTTGCTGTTCGGCTATTTTATGTTTTTCGAAATTCGGAATTGCCTATTCGAAATTATTATTTCTATCCCAATATACTTTTAACCGGCAGCATGAACGTATCAAGCACGTAGAAAAAAAATATCCCGACGCCTATAGTTATAAGCGAAAGCATTATCGCAGGAAATATCACCCCGAAGCGCGCTTCTTTTATATCTTTGTACTCTTCTTTTAATTTACCGAAAAATACCCGCCTTTGCATCGAAAGAAAATATGCAAGTGTTAATAAACTTGCAAGCACGGCAATTATAGCATAAACAAAGTGGCCGCTTGACCAGAGAGCGATGATTATGACAAGCTTGCTCCAAAACCCGGACAGCGGCGGAATACCTGCTGTTGAAAGCGAAGAAACAAGAGAAGTAAAACCAGTAACAGGCATCTTTGATGAAAGGCCCCCGAGCTTGTCCATATCCCTTGTCCCGGCAGCTTCTTCTACAGCTGCCGAGTTTGCAAAAAGCCCGGCTTTAAATATGGCGTGGTTGAACAAGTGGAATACCGCGCCTGCTATGCCGAGAGCCGTTCCCGTACCAAGGCTTAAAACTATATATCCCATCTGGCTTATACTGGAATAAGCAAGCATTCTTTTCATGTCTTTTTGGACCATGGCTATGAGCGCGCCCAGTATTATCGAGAAAGCGCCAAAGAACAGTAGTATCATTTCAAGCTGGGGAGTAAACCCGAATACGGTGGTCACTATTCTTATCAATGTATATATCCCGGCGACTTTAGTAATGATACCTGCAAGAAGCACGGATACAGCGGCCGGTGCGCTTGAGTAAGCGTCGGCTACCCAGCCGTGGAACGGGGCAATTCCTCCTTTTATCAGAAGCCCGCCTACAAAAATAGACATGGCAGCTATTAAGAAGGTATTTCTTCCGGACCCTTTAATCGCATTTGATATAGAAACAAAAGAAGTGTCGCCCGCTGCCGTGAAAAAAACAGCTATGGCTGTAAGCATGAGTATGGTAGCTACAGCTGATAGTATGATATATTTAAAAGCTCCTTCAAGCGATCCTATATCCGTGTAAAAAGCTATTAAAATGAACGAAGAAATAGCTACTATCTCAAGGAAGACATACATAGAAAATATATCGTTTACCATGACAAGCCCGTTCATTCCCGTTAGGGACATAAGCAGCATACTTGTAAAATCGTATTTCTGCACCTCATCTTTTATAGTGAACCAGCCGATAAAAAGCGCACAGACAGTTATTATCGGTATAGTAAGAAGAAGAAGGAGGCTCAAACTATCTATGGCCAGGCTGACCTTAAAAACAGGGGTAAGGCTGTATATTGTTCCGTTTGTCAGCAGGTCTTTGTAACAAACCACAAGATAGACTTGTGCAAGCGAAAAAAGCAGAACAAAATAAAACAATAACTTTTTTACCGCCTTGCCAAGAGGCATATTAGCAAAAATAACGCATAATAAGGGAACAAGTACAAGTAAGAACGATACGGGCATCTAATACCACCTTAAATTAAAAATGCAAATTGCAAAATAAAAAATTATATGGAGAATTATATTAAATTTGCATTTTGCATTTTTCACTTTGCAATTTGCAATAAATCTGTTATATAACATTAAATCAAAAGCACTGTCATTAAAATTATCCCGACAAGAGACCAAGCCAGATAAACCGAATAATTACCGCCGTGTAAATACTGGACATTCCTTGCAAAAAAGTACGTTGTGTCAACGGATATCCTGTTATAGACAAGGTCTATTAACCTGTCTATATAAAATGATACCGTTTTAAATACGTCAACCAGTTTAAGACCTATATCATACGGGTCAAAAAACCTTTTCTCCGCCCTGTCATATATGCCCGACAAACCCGGAGCATAGTGTATATGATCTGAAGCGCCAAGCCCCGAACCGGACTTCTTTACTCCGTAGAGGTGGTTTAAAAGTGCGCCTGCAAGGGTCACAAGAGTAAGTATTATGAGTAAAACATTTGACGGCATGCCGGAGAAACTGTGGTGAGCCCCTTCAAGCCGTAGAGCTATGATAGGTGTAATAAGTTTGTTTATGGGAAGAGAGTTATAAAGCCCGAAAAGGACACAGAAAGAAGCGATGACTATCATGGGAACGAGCATTGACCAGTGCGCTTCCTTTACGTTTTTGTTCTCTTCACTTATTTTCCCGAGAAACGCCGAATGGCCGAGCTTTAAGAACGATGCTGCGGTAAAGAACGAGCCAAGAAGAGCAAGAGCGTAAAACAGCCAGTGGCGTTCAAGAGCGCCGTCATATACAAGTTCTTTCGAGAAAAACCCGTTAAACGGCGGAACGCCTGATATGGCAGCTGCAGCTATTATAAAGCAAACAAACGTAACCGGCATTTTTGCACCTAGACCGCCAAGTTTTTTAAGCTCTGTGGTCCCAGCCTGTTTTTCAACTGACCCGCCCGTCAAAAACAGGCAGCTTTTATACATGGCGTGGTTTATCATATGAAAGATACCGCCCACTATACCTACTGGGAGCGCTGTGCCTATGCCGAGTATCATGTATCCGACCTGGCTTATGGCATGGTATGAAAGCAGTTTTTTGAAATCTTTCTGTATTAAAGCCATCATAACCGCAAGAAGTATGGTTGTTACTCCGATGACCATAAGGAGCATGCTTAAAGGAGAGGTAATGCTGATTTTATACATGTCAAGTGATATCCGCGCTAAGAAATATATGCCGAGCAGTTTTTCAAGCGATGCAGGAAGAAATGCCATGAAAGGAAGAGGCGCATCAACAGCTGCATCAGGTATCCAGCTGTGGAACGGCATGGAACCGGCTTTTGAGATAGCTCCTATCATAAGAAACACAAAAGCTATGCTTCCAAGGACGTGCGGTTCAATGGATATTTTGGAAATAGTAAAAGTACCTGCTATATAATATGTTAAAGCTATTCCGAACATCATACAGAGGTCTGTTATACCGGCTATTATTAAAGCTTTTACCGCAGTTTTGTGGGCATCTTTGCTGCCTATTAGGATCATTCCAAAAAGCGTTAAAAGGAGCGCTTCCCAGAAGAAAAGAAGGAGTACCAGGTTATCTGCAAGCACAGCCCCGTTTACCATGGCGACAGACAAAAGAAGGTAAGAATAAAACTGGTTTGCATAATTTTTGCCTTTCATGAACACGGCGGAATATAAAGTTATAAGAAAACTAAAACCGCTTGATGCAAGGATTATAAAAGCGCTGAAATGATAAAGCCGTAAATTAAAATCAAACCCGTACCCGCCCCACGGAAGGTTTAACGTAATTTCTTTGCCGAACATAGCGATGGCAAATATAAGGTTCAAGAAAGTCGCAATAAGAGCAGCGGGCTCTTTAAGAAAAGAAAGTTTTCTTACGGATACAAACGCGATTATTCCAAAAATAGCAGGTATTATTATAGATAATATTAAAATATTAACGGTCATCTTATTATCCCCATAAGTTCAGAAGCTATACTTTGTACAGGCCCGGCTATATAATAAATAGATATACCTGAAACAAGCGAAAGAAACGCTAAAATGACAACACTTGAAACCATGATAGATGTTTCACCGTGGACAGGCTCGGTCTTAACTTCCCCCAGGAATACCAGAGTAAAAAGCCTTAAAAGATATATCAGGGTCATAAAAGCGCCCACCATAAAAGCAAGCGCTATATAAAAATGCCCGCTTGAAATAGCTCCTGCTATCACCATATACTTGCAGAAGAACCCGCCGAAAGGGGGAATGCCCATTATAGAAAATGTGCAGAGTATGAAAGCTGCTGCCGTTACAGGAAGCTTTGAAACAAGCCCGCCAAGCTTAGTTATATCTTTAACTTTTGTGCTCTGCTCGATTATACCTGCAGAAAGAAACAGCCCGCCTTTTGCAAGGCCGTGCATCAGTATGTATAAAAGCCCGCCTGCTACTGCCATTTCGTTGTCTACAGACAGGCCAAGGAATATAAAACCTATCTGGCTGATAGTCGAATAAGCTATTATCCTTTTTATGTCAGTGTCTACCATAGCAGCGCCTGCTGAAACAAGAGCGCTTAAACCAGCCACTAAGGGGACTATGGTATGCCAGATCTCCGGCACGGTAAAAGTCGCAAGGAAAAGCCGCGCATAAACATACACCCCTATCTTTACAAGGACCGCAGCATGAAGTAAAGCCGTTACAGGCGAAGGCGCAACGCCTGCGTCCGGGAGCCAGGTGTGAAACGGCAAAGTTGCAGATTTTGAAAATATCCCGAACAGTATAAGCAAAACCAGAAGGTTCGGCAAAGGCGTTGATTTGAAAATATCCCGTATTACGGATAAGTCAAACGAACCTGTGATCTGCCCGATCCCGATAAAACCGATAAGCATTACCAGCGCACCGAAAACTGTCACAAGGAAAGATTTGTCGGCCTTAAGGACAACGTCCGGTTCCCTGTAAAACCCTATCAATCTGTACGAAGCAATAGCTGTTATTTCCCAGAACGTGTAGAGGAATATCAAATTCCCGGAGAAAACTATGCCCATCATAGAGCCAAGAAACAAAACGACCAAAAAATAGTATTCGTTGCGGTTCTCGTAGTGGCTTATGTATTCAAAAGAGTAGAAAACTATTACCGCGCCGATGAGCGATGAAACTATGGCCATAAAAACCGCAAGCTTGTCCGCCACCAGTACAAAGTTCATGCCCAAAGGAAGAAGTTTTGTTATCGTAATGGTGTTTCCGCCAAAAACCGTTGGGATAAGAGCAAAGGAGAATACCAAGGAAAGCAAAACAAAAAGGAGCGCAAATAAATTCCTCAAACGCTCGGAAGCCCAGCCTAACGCAGGCAGGATAAATGACCCGATAACAGGAACGAATATTATGGACAATAATAAAAAGTTATTTGAAAAATTCATATTATTTGTTAGTTAAATAGGTTTTGTTTCTTTTGAACCCAGATGTTTTTTCAAGAACCAAACCGCCAATAGTATACAGCCCAATATTATAAATGCATCTATTATATGCATGAACTTGCCTAATTTTGTTTCTATCGCATTTGTCCATTCTATGATCGTAGAAACATTCTGACCTATCTTATAACCTATCCAGGCAAGGATAAAACACCACGGTAAAGACCCTATGAATGTATATGCTATAAAGATCTTGAAGTTCATTTTCATAATGCCGGCAGGTAATGATATAAAAGTCCTTATTACAGGAAGCATCCTTGATATAAGTACAGCTAAATTACCGTACTTTGCGCACCAGCGGTCTGCATTGTCAATATCAGCTTTTGAAATAAGCACGAACTTGCCGTACTTTTCAAGAAACGGCCTTCCGCCCCACAGACCTACCCAGTATGCTATTACGGAACCTATTACACAGCCGAAAGCTCCGGCAAGCGCCACATAAAAAATAGCTATAATATCACCGTGGATAGAGCCGAATACTTTTGTAACAACGAGGTATCCGCCGAACGGCATTATGACCTCGCTGGGCAGAGGAATACAGGCGCTTTCTATCGCCATGGCAAGTATGATCCCCCAGTACCCGAGCAGGGATATTATCCAGATGATAAAAGTGCTTAATAAACCTATTATGTACTTAATCATAAACATTAGACCGGAGACTACAGACCACAGACTTTAAAAAACCTTTTAGTTATCTTTAGTCTGTGGTCTGTAGTCTGAAGTATGTGGTCTCTACTCTGGTTTTATTCTCATCTCCGTAAATGACCTTACAACAAATGTTGCGGCGACTAAGAAGAATATCACTGCAAGAGTTAAAGATAAAGTTCTATTTAATTCTATCGCAAGTTCTAAGGCAAGAAGCCCGAACAATGTAGTAAATTTAATTATCGGATTTAAGGCTACGGATGAAGTGTCTTTGAACGGGTCGCCTACTGTGTCACCGATTACAGTTGCTTTGTGGAGTTCGGAGCCTTTTTCCTTCAGGTCAACTTCAACTATTTTTTTAGCATTGTCCCAGGCGCCGCCTGCGTTTGCCATGAATATAGCCTGAAATAATCCGAATATTGCTATAGATATAAGGTAACCTATAAAAAAGAACGGTTCAAGGCATGCGTATGAAAGAGTAGTAAAAAATATTACTAAAAACAGGTTCAGCATTCCTTTCTGAGCGTATTTGGTGCATATTTCGACCACTTTTTTTGAGTCCTCGGTTGAAGCTTTTACGGCGCCGTCAAGCTTTATATTGGCTTTTATGAATTCCACTGCTTTATATGCACCGCTTGTAACTGCGTGCGTTGCCGCGCCTGTGAACCAGTATATCGTTGCACCTCCTGCTATAAGGCCGAGCAGGAACGGGGGATAAAGTATGGAAAGGTTTTCAATAGACTGGGTAAGGCCGCTGGTAAGCATGACTATAATCGAAAATATCATGGTTGTTGCACCTACTACAGCTGTACCTATAAGTACGGGTTTTGCAGTAGCTTTAAAAGTGTTTCCTGCACCGTCGTTTGCTTCAAGGTGGTGTTTACCGCGTTCAAAGTCAGGCGTGAACCCGAAATCTTTTTGTATTTCTTCTTTAATTCCTGGTATAGTTTCTATCAAAGAAAGTTCATAGATCGATTGTGCGTTGTCTGTAACAGGTCCGTATGAATCAACCGCAATCGTAACAGGGCCCATTCCTAAAAATCCGAATGCGACCAGGCCGAAAGCAAATACCGGAGCCGCTATCATAAGAGCGCCAAGTCCCAGCGTGCTGACTCCGTATGCTATACCCATAAGAAACGCAATGGTTAAGCCCATCCAGTAAGCGCTGTAATTTCCAGAAGTAAAACCTGCAAGTATGTTCAAAGACGCTCCGCCTTCACGTGAGGATATAACAACGTTCTTTACAAAAGCGCTTTCCGTAGACGTGAAGATCTTTACAAGTTCAGGTATGAGTGCGCCTGCTATGGTCCCGCAGCTGATTATAGATGAAAGCTTCCACCACAGAGTCCCGTCCCCAAGCCCGGGTATCATTAAGTAAGATATTAAATATGTAAGGCCGATAGAAACTAAGGATGTTATCCAGACAAGCGAGGTAAGAGGGGTTTCAAAGTTCATCTTCTCTGCTTTTGCAAACCGCAATTTTGACAGCCATGAGTTTATCCCGTAGGACAGGGCGCTTGCCACAAGCATCGCAAGGCGCATAACGAATATCCAGACCAGAAGCTGGACCTGGATAACCGGATCTTTTACAGCAAGGATTATAAATGATATTAAAGCAACTCCTGTAACCCCGTATGTTTCAAAACCGTCAGCTGTCGGCCCTACAGAATCGCCTGCGTTGTCACCCGTGCAGTCCGCTATAACTCCCGGGTTTCTTGCGTCGTCTTCCTTTATATTAAAGACTATTTTCATAAGGTCAGAGCCTATATCAGCGATCTTTGTAAATATCCCGCCGGCTATCCTTAGTACGGATGCGCCAAGGGACTCTCCGATTGCAAACCCTATAAAACAAGGCCCCGCATAGGCGGGGTCTATGAACAAAAGGATGCAAAGCATCACAAACAGTTCTATGCTTATAAGGAGCATTCCTATGCTTATACCTGCCCGAAGAGGTATAGCAAATGTCGGGAAAGGTATTCCTCTTAAACTCGCAAAAGCAGAGCGCGAGTTTGCCAGGGTGTTGATACGCATACCGAACCAGGCGACACTGTAGCTTCCCAATATCCCGATTACACTGCAAACAACTATCATAAAGACTTTATACGTTTCAAAATGCCTCAGCCAGCCGAAATACACTACTATTATTATAGCAAGCAGAAACTCAAGCAATATTATGAATTTGCCCTGGGTGATAAGGTAAGTTTTACAGGTTTCATAGATAAGCTCAGATATTTCGCTCATAGATTTGTGTACAGGAAGGCTCTTTGTGCGCAGGTACTGCACAAAACCGAATAAAAGCCCAAAAATGCACAAAAGAAGCCCGTACATCAGGAGTGTTTTCCCATCGACGCCCAAAAAATTTACTGAACTTAAATCCGGCAGTATAAGGTCGGATTCTCCGGCAAAGGCTCTTGAAATACTTAAAATAAGCACTGCTAATACGGGGGTTAATTTTTTAAACATTAATATTCTCCTGTAGCCTTTTTGGCTTTTCCACATTTTTTCTTAAATGAGGTTTTATAGTTTTTAGTAATATAAAAAGTTGTATCACACTATTTAATGATACAACTCTGTATGCATTACTATTGCCAATAACCGATTTGATAGATTAAATTTACTAATTTATTAATCTAATTTCTTAATGTGTAGAATTTCGGGTTATCAGGTATGTTTTATATTGTTTGTCCAAAAATTATATATAAAGTATTATTTAAACACTAAATATCAAAGAAACTATATAATCTTTTATAATATTTTAAAGATAAAGTCAAGTTTCCAAACAAAAAGCAGAAAAACCACAAGAGGGAGGCCGCTACTTATAACATTGTAAAGGTTGCGGCATTTCCTCGTTGAAAACTCGGTCAGGATTCTTTCGAATCCCTTGATGATAAAAAACGGAGAGGGAGGCCGCTTCTTATAACACATTTAGAGGTTGTGGCATTTCCTCGCTGAAAGCTCGGTCAGGATTCTTTCGAATCCCTTGATGATAAAAAACGGAGAGGGAGGGATTCGAACCCTCGGTACGGGGATTAACCCGTACACCGGTTTAGCAAACCAGCGCACTAAGCCAACTATGCGACCTCTCCATTTTGGCAAAACCACTTTTATTTCTACTGCAAATTTGGATTTTTGGCTGCAACTTTGGAATTTTCAGTTTCACGTAGCCGGCGGCTACGCAGCACCTCAAATTCCGTCGTTTTGCTCAAAAATCTAAATTCTCGCTACGAAAACAAGTGATTTTGCCAAAATGAAATGATAAACCAATGAATATCTTCGACAGCATATCAAAATATTTGGATTAAATCAAGTTATCAAACGTAATCAACAGAAACGGGAGAACAAAAAAACTGCCGCTGTAAAACTATAGCGGCAGTTTTCCATAATAAAGCTTGCTTAATGTTCTTACTAGAACTTCACTTCTACGTTGGCGGAGGCTATTCCTTGATTTTTTGCTGATGAGGATTCCAATTCCTGAGTTATAGCGCTATAGGCAAGAGCAACCCTTACATTGTCAACAATATTTTGGCCTATACCTAGGATGATTCTAGAGTATGCGTTATTTGAAACATCCTTATTAGGATCCCAGGAATCATAGCGCGCAAATACATATTTTGTGTCCATGAAAGTATAATTGCCGAAAATAGATAAACCAGAGCCTTTTGGATTTGTAAGTGATGCTCCATTCCCTTCAGTGGTATACAAAGTAGCCATTGCATTGAGTTTTGTCGCTTCATAGGATGCACCGTAAAATAAACGGTTTCTTTTTATATCTACAATTGCGCCCCACCCCTGCTGGATATATCCGTTTATCTTTATTCCTTTCAGGTCTTCTGAATCAAAAGGACTGACAGCTACTCTTAATGCAGCATCTTTATATTGATTAACTTCTGTAGTAGTAGCGCTATTGAAAGCTCCACCGCTTCCTGAAGCGACTTTGTTGCCTTCGCCGTTCATGACGATCGCCTCATAATCGGCTATCGAAACTTTCCCTTTTACTTTTATGCCTCTTTCAGTGGTCGGGACTGAAAGGTCTTCATCTGCGCTTAATTTTTCTACAAAACGGTTTTTCCACATCGATTCTTCAAATCCGGTCCAAGCGCTGGGGATTAGCCCGAATAAAAGTGTCCCGTTCGGATAAAGTTCCTTGTATTCAAGGTATGCTTGCTTAAGGTAGACTATGTTATCTGTGTATTGATTCTTCATGCTGTCGCATGAATACATATTTGCTTCGAATTGTATGAAAGAACCTACGTTTTCCGAGAATTTTGACTTGGCGCCAAGCTGTACGCGGCTGATATCAAAGCTATTAAAATTTTTGGCAGCTGAACCGCCTTTAGCAAATTCTGAAGTAAGCATCATATAATTCACAAAAATTACACCAGAAAACTTGGTTTCAATCTTATTTTCAGCTCTTATCACAGTTGAAGCAATTACAAGCAATAAAACTGCAACAAAAAATATTTTTTTCATGCTTCTCCTCCATATAAGTTTTTCCCTTCGGATTGCGAAGAGATGTTTCAAATAACTTATGCAACAATATTGTTATGATAAATCAATTAGAAAGTGAATAAAATAATCACCTCCTTTTGAGTTCTATTACAAAAATAAAAAATAATTACTATTGTTATATATTGCTAAATAGTTACATTAGTTATTATATTATATTTTATTTTACAATGTCAAGAGGATTAGAAAAACAAATTGGTAATATAGATGAGGTAAAGAATACCGCCAAAAAGCATTGAAAAGATAGAAACTTTCTTTCTTAAAATGAGCTCAGTTAAAACAATTAGTGCATATAAGTGCAATTATAGCTGAAAACATAGCGTTTTCCCGCCCCTGGTATGGGCCTATTTTTAGGTTGGATATCCTAAACTTCGGATTTTTCTTGCAGCGATATTTTTATAAGGCAGGACAAAAAGTCGGAAATAAACCTGAAACATACAACGGAAAGGTAGCTTAACAATATGCTAAAAACAGCGCATATAAGTGCAAGGGACACGTCCCTTGATAGGAAAACAAAAAATATGACAGGAGTTATAATTATTCCAGTCATTCCAAAGAGCCACGACAGGAACCTGAAGGCATTAACGACCCTTTCCATACCCCGAAAAGGCGGAATAGTTATCCGCTGGCGCGATGCAGCAACCTGCAAAGGCTGGCCGCAGGCTACGCAATACCAAAACTTCAGGAGATTGACTTTCCCGCAAAAACTGCATGTTTTTTTGTCGAGTTTCGGGTCTTCCCTCCTGTGGAAAATATATATTTTTTCTATTAGCCCTATTGAAAACCACAAAACTGCTCCGACGAGACCTCCTGAAACCCCTTCGATAATTCTGCTGAGGACCCAGCTTTCAGGTTTAAATTCTAATAAAATGGAACCATAAAAGATCGAACCAAGCAACCCTCCGATAGCTCCGCCTATCAAACCGAATAAAGAACCGGCCAGTATTTTTTTTAGGTTCCTTTCTATAATTCCGCTTGTTGCTCCGATGAACATGCCGCCTATTGCCCAGGTTGCAAGTATTGATAACGGATAGGCATAAGTAAAACCGCTTAAAAGGTCCGTTAAAGGGATATTAGCAATTCCGCCGAGCGCACCGCCTATAGTCCCTAGTATCGCTCCCCAGAACGCTTTGTAACCCGATTCTTCCACTATACCGCCGACCGTACCTAAAAATACGCCGCAAACCATGCCTCCAAAAACATTGTTCATCATAGGGGAAAGATTTTTTCCCGTCATCCGGCTTATGATGAATACTATGATCCAGCCTATAAATGCAGCGGCAAATCCTGCCCAGCTCCTTCGCCATATCCAGGCAAAATCAATGCTTGCATGCACAAGGATCTCGCTTGTTTTGTTGAGGAACATCCCGCATTTACCGCAATATTTAGAATCTTCTTCCATCAGGTTTTCACAGCTTGGACAATACATGAAATCTCCTTTATCAGCGGATAGCGTGGAGCTAATAGGGGCTTCAAAGTCTTTGACCTTGGCACTCCCCTCTACTACCATCCCAGTGCGGGAGTAAATCTCTGCTCCTCCTGGGCTATCCGCTATTTTAATACCAGCTTACAATATAAATGCAGGTATCATCGCCCTTTTTTCTGCAGGTATTAGTTTCTTCTTCTACAACTGATATTTGTTTAACGCCGGCAGGTTTAAATTTATTTGCAGCCGCATAAATTATTCCTTTATCAAAGTCGCACGGGTAAGGATTCTGACAAATCATAAGGACCTGGCCTTCTTCGTTTTTTTTGAATTCATAATGGCCAATGCCTTCTTTCATAGCTCCGGTTGCAGGGTTGAACATAACTTCGCCGTTTATCCTGTGATTCATATGGTAAGCGATATCGATGGACTGAAGCGCGGATTCTATTGAATTGACTTCAGAAGGCCAGTCTGCATTTTCGGGTATCTTGCGTCCTATGGCATTGAGCGCAAGAGGCCCTATTTTTTTTGATATCTCTTTAAACGCATTAAGCCAGTTTTCCTGCAAGTACCAGTGATTCGGCTTCGGGTCTTTTATCCAGTTTGCTGCCAGGATCTTAAAGCCGGTTTCTTTTACGGTTAAACCGTCAACTATCGATAATACGGTTTGCCCGTTTACCTCTACATGCGGCATAAATGCTTTGAATTCTGTCATTTTTACGTTCTCTCCTTGCTGATTTTTTCAATTCCGCGACATGGAATCCCCCGTCTTGAGACGGGGGAGGAATGCGTTCGCATTCATCCCGGGAGGGCGACAGATTTAAGGAGCCCCCGGCTCCTGAGAAGGGGTCGCCACTAATTTTAAAAAGCCTTATTATTATAAATCATATTATACCACTTATAAACCATATCAATCAATACCACAACAGCAAGTACTCCCATAACAAGCACCAAAAAAGCGTCAAGTTTAAGAGAGATTATTTCAGATGCTATAGCGGATACCGAAGCTTTATTTAAAAAAATAAAGAACAACTGAAAACCTGCGGTTAAGGTTGTGACAAACATAAACAGCATAGGTATGAAGGTTACCAAGGCATATTTCAGCTTTCCGGATTTTATTATTATAGTTGTTCCTACCCCGAGCGCTATAGCAGCAAGGAGCTGGTTTGCCACGCCGAACATCGGCCAGATAGTTGAAACATTACCGGAATAAATAAGGTATCCCCAGGCAAAGACTACAACAAGGCTCGATAATATTATCCCGGGCAGCCAGCGCCTTTCTGCGAGTGGTTTGCAGATACAGCCGCCGGATTCTTGAAGCAAAAACCTTGCCACCCTTGTGCCTGCATCGACAGTCGTTAAAATGAAAAGCGCTTCAAACATTAAAGCAAAATTATACCAGTATGGCATAAGGTTTTTCATTCCCGGCAGACTTCCAAGGATAGATGCCATGCCCACGGCTAAAGATACCGCTCCTCCGGGCCTTCCGTCCACGTTTATCCCCACCATTTGAGAAAGTTCTGTTATTCTTTGGACCGGGAAACCCATGCTGGCAAGCTGTTCAAAAGAAAGTTTTGTGTTTATTGCAAAATAGTCCCCGGGGATAAGTATCGTTGCAGCGATAAGAGCTATCATGGAAACGAAGCCTTCAGTAAGCATTGCTCCGTAACCGATAAATCTGATATCCTTTTCTGACATAATCATTTTAGGCGTTGTTCCTGAAGCGATAAGCGCGTGAAACCCGGAAATAGCGCCGCAGGCGATAGTAATAAACATGAACGGGAAAAGTTTTCCCGGGATTATCGGGCCGCCGCCAGAGGCGAATTTCGTTACAGCAGGCATTTGAATGTCTGGAGCCAGGGCGATTACGCCTATTGAAAGAAGAAGGACAGTTCCTATCTTCATATAAGTAGAAAGGTAATCCCTCGGGCATAATAGCATCCAGACAGGAAGCACAGATGCTACAAATCCATAAAAAGCTATTATGATTACAAGGGTATTTCTTGATAAATTAAAATACGGGTCAAGGAAAGACCCGGGTATATAATGGCCTGTAATAACTGCAAGAAGCAGTAGCGTTACCCCGATAATCGTAACTTCTGTTATTTTCCCAGGTCGGATTTTGCATAGATAAAAACCCATAAAAAGCGCTATAGGTATGGTTAGCCCGATAGTGTATGTTCCCCAGGGGCTGTGGGTCAGAGCGTTTACTACAGCAAGGCCAAGGCCAGCCAGTGCTACGATAATAATAAAGATTATCGCTATAGAACAGGCGATACCTCCCACAGGGCCTATTTCGTCTTTAGCTATCTGAGCAAGGGAGTTGCCGTTTCGCTTTACTGAAGCCGCAAGAATTACCAGGTCATGGACAGCTCCTGCCAGAGTAGCGCCGATAAGGATCCACAAAAATCCGGGCAGGTAACCGAACTGAGCGGCAAGCATCGGCCCGATAAGAGGCCCGGCTCCAGCGATAGCCGCAAAATGGTGCCCGAATAAAACCCATTTATTGGTCGGGTCAAAATCCATCCCGTCATTCATCCTTATGGCAGGAGTCTTGGCGGTTTCATCAATCATAAGGACTTTTGTAACTAAAAAAGCCGAATAAAACCTGTAAGCGAGAGCATAAAAACAGGCGGTTGCTGTTATTAACCAGAGCGCGTTTACTTTTTCCTGCGGGTTAAATATCCCTGCTGCTATTGAAAGCGAAACCGCGCCGGTAATGGAAATAAATATCCAGAATATTTTTTTCACCTGTAAGTATTATATTTATTTATGTTCTCTATTGCAACATGCCTATATATTGATTATAATATGAAACCCCATGGTCTTACGACCAGGGTACTTCATTTTCTTCAGCGAAATCCCCCGAAGCATCAACCTGCGAAGGGGGATAAAACTCAAAAATATAAGGATAATAATATAAAAACTTTTTAGAAACGAATATGAAAAAAACAATAGTTTTGGCAGGAAACCCAAATGTCGGGAAAAGCGTTATTTTTAACGCTTTAACCGGAAGTTATGTAACTGTGTCGAACTATCCCGGTACCACAGTTGATATAGCGGAAGGCCTTGCAACTTTTCACGGCATACAATATAAAGTAATAGATACGCCGGGCGTTAATTCACTAATCCCTCACTCGGAAGACGAGATGGTAACTCTTGATATTATCATCAAGGGAGGCATAGACTGTATTGTTCAGGTTGCAGATGCAAAAAACCTCCAGAGGTCGCTGCTATTGACTTTGCAGCTTATGGAAACTGGTTTTCCGATGCTGCTTGACCTTAACATGGATGACGAAGCAAAAGAGCGCGGTATAGATATCGATACCCGCAAGTTATTCGATATCCTCGGTATCGATACCGTAAAAACTATAGCAACCACAAAAGAAGGGATACCAAAACTGAAAACCGCTCTTGCTGCTCCCAGGAAAGGGTTGCTGAATATCAGATATCCGGATGTAATAGAAAATGCGCTTGTAGAAATAGCAAAAGAAGTGCCGGACGCTTTTAAAAACAATCGCGCTGTGCTGTTATGGCTTATTTCAAGCGGAGACATAGACGATGATATAGTAAAATACCTTAATTTGGACTTGGCCAAAATCGAGACTATCAGGAAACAGTGCAGGGATAAGCTGCATAAAGAAATAGAGATAGTCCTTCTTGAAGAAAAGATAAAAGTTATTGAAGATATAGTAAAAAAAGTCGTAAACACTTCAAAACCGCTTGGCAGGATGATTCAGAACTATATCGGAAATGCCATGATGAACCCTTTCTCCGGGTTTGTTATCCTGGTATTAGTGTTATATTTAATGTATAAATTCGTAGGCCAATTTGCCGCAGGTACAGTTGTAGATTATCTTGAACACACGGTTTTTGAAAAACATATAAACCCTTATATAGTAGAATTCGTATCAGACAATATAAAGCTTACTTTTTTTAAGGATATATTGGTCGGAAAGTACGGAATAATCACGATGGCGCTTACATATGCTTTTGCTATAATATTTCCTATAGTTACTGCATTTTTCATTTTCTTCGGGATGCTTGAAGATTCCGGGTATCTGCCAAGGCTCTCTTCCTTGTCTGACAGGATATTTAAAGTGGTAGGGTTAAATGGGAGGGCGATACTACCCATGATACTCGGGCTTGGCTGCGGCACTATGGCGGTTTTAACTTCAAGGATACTTGACACTAAAAAAGAAAGGATGATAATAACGCTTCTTCTTGCCTTGTGCGTTCCCTGCTCCGCACAGCTTGGTGTAATAATGGGCCTTATGGGTGGGCTTTCTTTTAGCGGGTTCTATATACTTGTAATCGTGCTTCTTACTATAATGGCCTTAGTGGGATACATAAGCTCAAAGCTTATTCCAGGAGAAAGAAGCAGCTTTATTCAGGAGATCCCTCCATTCAGAATACCAAAGCTTTTAAATATCCTTACAAAGACCTTTTACAGGCTGAAATGGTACTTGACCGAAGCTGTACCTTTGTTCATAGCAGGCACGCTTTTATTGTTTTTCTGCGATTTTTTTAAAGTTTTAGATTTGATAAAAAATATATTGAGCCCTATCACCGTAAACTTGCTTCAGCTTCCGGTTGATACAGCCGAGATATTTATCATGGGTTTTTTAAGGCGTGATTACGGCACAGCGGGTTTATATGTTCTTGCAAAGAACGGCTTTTTAACTAACCAGCAGCTGTTGGTTAGCCTTGTGGTTATTACGCTTTTTATCCCATGCATAGCGCAGTTTCTTGTAACAGTTAAAGAACGCGGGATAAAAGTTGCATTTGCTATAATTACCTTTGTATCAATATTTGCGCTTAGTACGGGTGGAATCTTAAATTTGATACTAACGTATCTATTAAGCACGGGGTTGTTAAAATTATAAGCGGAGGATAATTTATGATAGACAAAAATATAGAAGAAGCTTTGAGCATAATATGGGAACTTAAAGAAAAGAAGATGGATGATTCAAAAGAGGTATTTGACGAAATAACAAAAAGGGTAAATGAAAAAACAGGTGAGTTGCTTATAAAAGATAACTATGTTACGGTAAATAAGGATAAAATAGAGCTTGCTCCTGAAGGTGAGAAAATAGCAACTGATATTATAAGGCGGCAGCGCATAGCCGAGCGGCTTTTGTGCGATGTTTTAGATATTACAAAGGAAGAAGCCGAACATTTTGCCTGCGAACTTGAACATACTATCCCGAAGGAAGTGGAAGATAGCATATGCACCCTGCTTGGCCATCCGAGGCAAAATCCGCACGGGGCCGTTATACCTGAAGGAGAATGCTGCAGGAAAGCAAAGACCCAGGTTGAAAGCATAATAGTTCCTTTAACAAAGCTGAAATCCAATGATAAAGCAAAAATATCCTACATTCTTTCCGGTGTGCAGACACAGCTGCACAAACTTATGTCCCTTGGAATACTTCCCGGAAGCATAATAAAGGTTCACCAGACATTCCCTTCATATGTTATACAGTCAAAAGAGATACAGATAGCGTTGGAAGACGAGATAGCTGAAAACATCTATGTAAAAAAACTGCCAAAATGAATAGAGAATATATGATAGGTACGATAAATACCGCAGCAGGAGACATCCCGCAGGTTTCCGCAAGCCTTGGGTTTAACGATTGGTTTGGCGCGGTTGGCATGCGTTTTGGGATACTCCGCGATAATTATAAAATTGACCCAGGGATGTACGCTGTAGGAAACCCGGACAAAGACTCCGTTGTTTTTGTCACGGCGAATTATAAATTGACGTTCGACAGCTTAAGAAAAGAACTTGGCGGCCTAAACGCCTGGCTGCTTGTCCTTGACACAAAAGGAATAAACGTCTGGTGTGCGGCTGGCAAAGGAACTTTCGGTACGCTGGAGCTTTTAAACAGGATAAACGCGGTGAACCTTGAAAAAATAGTCAGCCATAAACAGCTTATACTTCCCCAGCTCGGCGCGGTTGGCGTTGCGGCTCAAACCATAAAGCTCTTTTCAGGTTTTTCCGTTATCTACGGCCCCATCCGCGCCGAGGATATAAAACAATTTATTTTAAACGGAATGAAAGCAGGTGATGAAATGAGAAAAGTGAGGTTCTCGTTTTATGACCGGTTGGTGCTTGTGCCTCTGGAGTTTGTGGGAGGTTTAAAATATTTACTTATTTCTCTATTAGCTTTTTTTCTATTGGCAGGCATTAACAAACACGGATATTTCTTCCAACTTTCAATATCTTACGGTATAATCTCATGCAAGACTATTTTAATCGCATATATTACCGGTTCTGTTATAGGCCCGCTGTTTTTACCGTACCTGCCGCTAAGAAGTTTTTCATCTAAAGGTTATTTTGCCGGTTTAATAGTATTTTTTATAATTTATTTTTTGTATCTGAAACAATTTAGCCCTGTTGAAATAACAGCATGGTTTTTAATTATCCCAGCGGTCTCTTCTTTTATTCTAATGAACTTTACAGGCGCCTCAACTTATACTTCGCTTTCGGGAGTAAAAAAAGAAATGAAAACAGCCGTTCCCCTGCAGCTGTCCGCGGTACTTCTGGGAACTCTTTTGTGGATAATAAACCGCTTTATTTAATAACCATGTTCCACAGCGTAGGTGGAATGTGGTTTAAGAATCTAAGGAGCACTTATGGATCAAGTATATTTAAAGAACGTATCAACTTTGAAACTTGATGCGGGAAAATGTACGGGGTGCGGCATGTGCGTAACGGTTTGCCCGCATGCGGTTTTTGAAATAAAAGACAAAAAAGCCCGGATACTGGATAAAGACAAATGTATGGAATGCGGGGCATGCAAAAGAAACTGCGCTTTTAAAGCCATAGAGGTAAGTTCGGGCGTAGGGTGCGCCAATGCCGTCATAACCGGTTTTTTGCGCGGCACAGAGCCGACCTGCGATTGCGGAAGTGATAAAGGCGGGTGTTGTTCATGAAGAAAGTAGTTATAGCAATGAGCGGAGGGGTAGATTCTTCTACCGCCGCGTGCCTTTTAGTAAAACTGGGCTATGAAGTCATAGGCCTTACGATGAAGCTTCCAAACACCGGGGAACTTTCCGATTCCGGCTGTTGCGGGGTTAAAGGCATAGATGATGCAAGGGCTGTGGCAAATAAGATCGGTATCCCTTTTTACGCGCTTAATTATGAAAAAGAATTTAAAGAGAATGTTATAAACTATTTCTTTAATGAGTATGCTAACGGTAGAACCCCAAACCCGTGTATAGCCTGCAACAAGCTGATGAAGTTCGGTAGTTTACTCCAAAAAGCCCTGGGGCTTAGCGCTGAGTTTATAGCAACCGGCCACTATGCAAAAGTAGAGTTTGATAAATCCGCAAATAGATACATTTTAAAGAAAGGAAAGGACATAAATAAAGACCAGTCATACTTTTTGTACGCATTAACGCAAGAACAACTTTCCCGAACGCTTTTTCCGCTCGGTGACTATACAAAAACTGAAATAAGAGAGCTTGCCAAAGGCTTTGGGCTAAAAGTTCACGATAAACCCGGCAGCCAGGAGATATGTTTTATCCCGGACAACGATTATAGGAAGTTTTTAAGGATGTGGTTTAGCGAGAAGAAATTTACACCTGGCAAAATCCTTGATGAAAACGGCAAAGTTGTGGGAAAACACGAAGGGATAGACAATTTTACCATAGGCCAGAGAAAAGGCATCGGCGCCCACAGCGTCCCGCATTATGTGCTTGCCATAGATTCAAAAAACAATTCGATAATAATAGGCCCTGATGAAAAACTGTACAAAAACACGGTAATAGTAAAAGAGGTAAACTGGGTGTCAATAGATAAGCCCGATGAACCGTTCGTTGCAAAAGCCAGGATAAGGTATAAACACACAGAAAGTGAAGCAACGATCTACCCGGTATCAAAAGATGAAATAAAAATAGTCTTTAAAGAAAACCAAAGGGCCATCACCCCAGGCCAGGCCGCCGTATTTTACGAAGCCGACAAAGTCCTTGGCGGCGGCGTAATAGATAAGGTTATGTAACTTGCCAAAAGGTAATCAGCGTTAATCGTTTTATAATAATTCCCTAATTGTTTAATTATTGACAAACAGTATCGGATGATATGTAATTATATTATAAGAAATAGAACAACCTGAATTAAGATTATTATTTCTATATTTTCTTAATAAGTTCTTCGACTATTTCATAATACTCCTTAGCTTCTTTCTCATCAATTACTGAGTCCCCGCTATAAAGGTCAATATTCCTGTCTTTCCGCATTTTATCACCGGCTATTAAGATATCTTTTGACCCTAATAGTTGGCTTAAAGTTTCAATTATTTTTACATGGTGGCCAGGCCGGCTTTTAATCCTATACCCTTCTTTAGCTATGCAGTAAATACCGATCTTTATGAGAGTCATATATGAGAAATGAAAAATTATTTCAGGGGCATTGCCTGAACCTGCTAACTCCATGTTTCGCTTGGCAGATTTCCGTATCTTTTCAAGCTCATTGGATGTAAATTTTTGAACAACAAAATAATTCTTGTCAAATTTCATAGCAGTTTAATTACTTTCCCGGCAAAAATAGAAGATATCAACTGGTCTTTTTCCACTT
Source organism: Candidatus Liberimonas magnetica (assembly GCA_020523885.1). Classification (NCBI taxonomy): domain Bacteria; kingdom Pseudomonadati; phylum Elusimicrobiota; class Endomicrobiia; order Endomicrobiales; genus Candidatus Liberimonas; species Candidatus Liberimonas magnetica. The sequence continues at coordinate 48,409 of JAJAPY010000014.1, forward strand.
TTTTATTATTAAAGTTTTCAGGAGTAATATTAATAACATTTATTTCACTGTTAGCTGCTTTTTGAAGGTCAAAAATCACTTTCTGAGCATCCATGCTTTTATGATTGCCTACCAGCAACAGGTCAATATCGCTTCCTGGTTTATATTTCCCGCTTGCATAGGACCCGTATATAAAGGCTTCTTGTATTTCAGGTATTTTCAGTACTGCTTTTTTTAGCATTGCTTCAATACCTGAAGTTTTCATAAAAATGGTTTTATATTCTTTTAAAAGGCTGCTTTTTAAATTGGCAGTAAAATACCTTTCCCGCCCGGAAAATTCGCTTACTAATATTCCTGATTCCTCAAGGCGGATTAATATCCTGTAAACGTTTTTAGGTTCTTCGTCTATCTGGCGGGCTATCTCGTTAACATAAACCCTTGCCCCATCATTTAAAAAAAAGAAATTAAGAATTTTTCTGGTGATTTTAGAACGAAGGTTAAATATCATTTTTCGATATCCTGTTTATACCATGTTTATGGTATAAATATACCATAAACATGCAGATATGTCAATACTATTTTATTCTTGATTCCTACTTAGTAATTTAGATAAAAATATTCGTAAATATTCGATGTTATTATGGTATTTGTTTACCATGATTATGGTATATTCATACCATGCTTGTATTTAAAAATTGAATTATAAGTATTTGGATAGCACCAGTTAAATTTTGTAGCACTTTTTAGCCAATATTTTGAGCCATTCCTCGTATAAGCACGGAACGAAACAGGAGCAAACGAACATGTTTGAGGTCAGGTCTTGCATCCACACATTCTTCCTTTTGATAGACAGAAGCTGTGCTCATTTGTGATCTAGGCACTAATTACTATCCAAAATCCACTGCTTCCTTGACAAAGAATAATGGTTTAATGTATAATTCTACTAAACCAATAGAATTTATAGAATAGAGGGTAGTTATGAAACTTTCGGCAAGGACAAGGTACGGGATGAGGCTGATGACAGACCTTGCGATGCATGCAAAAGAAAAACCGGTTTTGTTAAAGGATATTTGCGGTAGGTATGAATATTCTTTAAAATATCTTGATCACATAATCACTAACCTGAAACTGGCAGGACTCATTAGAAACGTAGGGGGTGGGCACGGCGGTTATATGCTTTCAAGGCCGTCTGAGAAGATATACGCCTTTGAAGTGGTAAACGCGCTTGAAGGACAGATATCTTTTCTTGATTGTGTGTTTGGTGCCGGGGTATGTGGCAGAACCCGAAAATGCGTGCAACACAAATTATGGAAGAAGGTAAGAGATGCTGTAAAACAAGTGTTAAATGTAACCTTGGCAGAGCTTGCAAAAGAACAGGCAAAAACACCGTTTTGGAAAAAATAAAAACTGCAGGAATAAGTACTAAGTATTAAGTAACGTCTTCTTACAGCTTATAACTTATAACTGAAGTAAACAAGGAGATAAAAATGGCTAAAATTAAAAGGCAGATGATTGAAATCGATGAAGACAAATGTATCGGTTGCGGGAACTGTATAACAGGGTGCCCGGAAGGAGCCCTTAAAATTATAGATACTCCGAAAGGGCCGAAGGCAAAGCTTGTGAAAGAAAATTTCTGCGATGGGTTGGGAGCATGCATTGGTGAGTGCCCTGTTGATGCCCTGCAGGTGGTTGAACGTGAAGCTGATGAATATGATGAAAAAGGCGTTATCAGACATATTAAAAAAACTGCACCGGACAAATTAGGCCAGCACATTGAACATTTAAAAAAACACGGTATGGAAATCCCGGAAGAGTTCAATAAAGAAGGCCACACACGCCATCCATTTGAGATGGGTGGGTGTCCCGGGTCGCGCACAATGGACTGGGGAGAAAAAAAGACACAAAGAAATGAAAAAGAAGAAAAAGATGCCCCAAGAGCTGAATCTGAACTGAGACAGTGGCCTGTCCAGCTTAGTTTAGTAAACCCGCAGGCTGCCTATTTTGACGGGGCCGACCTGTTAATAGCGGCGGACTGCGTTCCTTTTGCGTATGCCAATTTCCACAGCGATTTCCTGAAAGATAAGCGCCTTGTAATAGGGTGCCCGAAACTTGATGACATAAAATATTACAAAGATAAGCTTACAGAGCTTTTTAAAACATCGAATATTAAAAGCGTGACAGTATTAAATATGGAGGTGCCGTGTTGTTTCGGCCTTCAAAAAGCAGTACAGGATGCTATTGTGGATTCAAAAAAGAAGATACCTTATTGCGATACCACGATAACACTTCAGGGCGAAATAAAAGAATAAAGCCAGTCATAGCTGTCCATATTAGGTGTCATACCCGTGAAAACGGGTATCTAGAAATAAAACTCCCATTGAGATAGATTCCTGCTTTCGCAGGAATGACAAAAAATGCCATTTAAAATCGAAAAAACACTTTCCTACGGTTTATGTTTTTCAGTTTGGACACACGAAGAGAATTAGAGGCTCGACAGATAAGTAAAAAAGTAATATAATGTAAAACCTAAAAAAATCAACATATTTTAACTTTTAAATAAAGGAGAATCTTTGTGAAAGATAAGATCAGTGAAATTCTTGCGCAGGTAAGGAAACAAAAACCTGTTGTTCATCACCTCACGAACTGGGTAACTATTTATGATTGTGCAAACGTAGTAAAGGTTTTCGGAGCCTCTCCTGTAATGGCGCATGCAAAGGAAGAGGTCGAGGAGATGGCGGGTATTGCCTCAAGCCTTGTTTTAAATATCGGGACTCTGACCGTGGAGTTCATTGATTCTATGAAAATTGCCGCAAAAGCAGCCAATAAAAAAGGGATCCCGGTCATTTTGGACGTCTGCGGGGCCGGTGCAACGGCTTTAAGGGATAATAAAGTTTTTGAATTGTTAGGCCAGGTAAAAATTGATATAATCAAAGGGAATGCCAGTGAGATAGCAAGGGTTTCAGGCCAGGATATAAAGACAAAGGGAGTTGATTCAACCGAGGTCAACAAAGACCTTGTGGACATAGCAAAAGACCTTTCTAAAAAACGTAAATGTACGGTCGTAATAACAGGGAAAGAAGATATAGTTACCGACGGCGCTAAAACCTATTTTGTAAAGAACGGCCACAGTATTATGGCAAACATAGTAGGGACAGGCTGTATGGCAGCTTCTGTTATAGGGACATTTGCAGCTGTTGAAAAAGACCTTGCGTTGGCCGCAGCAAGCGGGCTCTGCTGTTTTGAAATAGCTGCAGAACTTGCTCAAAAAGTGTCTTATGGGCCGGGCACATTCAAAGAAAAACTCTATGATGAAATATACAAACTTGATAAAGACACCATAGAAAAAATGCAGAAAGTGTCTGTAATAAACTAAATAAATTAAAAGGAAAATATGAATTTGCAAAATATCGGCCATGTTCTGATAGCGGTTATCCTAGTGCTGTTTTTGTCAGCCTATATTAGAAAAGCGACAGACCCAGCGCAGCTGAACTCTGAAAAGGCGTTTTCTTTGATACAGAGCCATAAGGATAACAAGGATTTTGTAATAATTGATATGCGGACTCCTGAAGAATTTAGTTCCGGCCACATACAAAATGCCGTAAATATCGATTTCTACGGCAATGATTTCAAAGCAAAAGTGTCGGAACTTGATAAGAATAAAACTTATTTTATATATTGCCGTTCCGGGAATAGAAGCGGGCTGGCTTTTGGTGTTATGAAAAAAGCCGATATCAAGAGCGTATATAACTTGAAAAACGGGATATTAGACTGGGACAGCGAAAAATACCCGCTGGTAAGGTAAGGAACGAAAACAGGGTAAAATGATGGATAAAAAACAAGGTTATTCGATCGTTTTAGCAGGCGAGGCAGGCCAGGGCATTCAGAGTATTGAAAGCATACTTGTCCGGGCCTTTAAACTTTCCGGGTACAATGTTTTTGCCTCCCAGGAATACATGTCCAGGGTAAGAGGCGGAATAAATTCCACAGCTATAAGGGTCTCATCAAATAAAGTATATGCCTATTCCGACAGGATAGATGTGCTCCTTTGCCTGACAAAAGGCAGTGTCATCAGGCTTTCCGGCAGGATAGGGGCAGGAACTATAGTGATTGGCGAAGAGGAAAACATCGAAACCGAGATGCTTTCGAAAAATACGATTATCAGGCTTCCGTTGACGAAAATAGCCGAGGAAATAGGCGGGAAGATTTTTTTAAATGTGATAACAGCAGGGATAATTGCAAGTCTATTTGACTGCGAAAAGGCTGTTTTAACCGGAGAGATTACAAAGCTGTTTAAAAGAAAAGGCGAAGATATCCTTACAAAAAACATTAAAGCTGTAGACAAGGGGTATTCTCTGGGAGATGAATTAAAGAAGAAAGAAAACATAGATTTTAAAATAAATAAAGATAATGACGTAAAACATGAGATACTTGTAGACGGAGCCGAGATATTAAGCTTGGGCTTTATTTCAGGAGGCTGTAATTTTATATCGGCTTATCCTATGTCCCCGTCAACCGGCATACTGACTTATATGGCAAAAAATGCCGAGAAGTTCGGAATTGCCGTAGAACAGGCAGAAGACGAGATAAGCGCTATAAATATGGCGATAGGCGCATTTTATACAGGTGCAAAAGCGCTTGCTTCTACTTCAGGAGGCGGTTTTGCCCTTATGGAAGAAGGAGTAAGCCTTGCTGCTATGACGGAGACTCCTCTGGTCATACATCTGGCGCAGAGGCCGGGCCCTGCTACCGGCCTTCCCACAAGGACAGAACAGGCGGATCTTGAGCTTGCTCTTTATTCAGGCCACGGGGAATTCCCGAGGATTATTTTTGCTCCCGGGACATTAAAGGATATGTTTATGATCGGCCAGAAAGCTTTTTACCTGGCAGACAAGTACCAGGTCACGGTCTTTGTCCTGACCGACCAGTATATTATTGATGCCTACTACAATATGAAATCACTTGAATTAGATGAGAATAAGGAAAACTTCTTCGTTAAGACTTCAAAAGATTACAAAAGGTACAAGCTGGCCGGTGACGGCATATCTCCGAGAGGAATCCCGGGGTACGGCGAGGGAATGGTGTGCGCAGACAGCGACGAGCATGACGAAGATGGACGTATAACAGAAGACCTCTCATTAAGGGTAAAAATGGTTGATAAAAGGCTAAAAAAAATGGAATTGATAAAACAGGATATACTTGAACCTGAGCTGATAGGCAATAAAGATTACAAAACCCTCGTGATCGGCTGGGGTTCGACATGCCATATCATAGATGAAGCGATATCGAACATAGGGACGAAAGATGCTTCATTTCTTTATTTCAAGCAGGTATATCCCCTTCATCCAAAAACCTCGGAGTACCTAAAGAAAGCAAAAAAACTTATAATCGTAGAAAATAATGCAACTTCGCAGTTTGCAAAACTCATCAAACTTGAAACAGGTATAGAAATAGAAAACAAGATACTAAAATACAGCGGTATGCCGTTCTCGGTCGAAGAGGTAGAGCAAAAACTGAAAGAAATAATTGTAAAATAAGTTAATATAAAACTGTCATTAAAGCGAAAAAATGGAATAAGTTATTATTTATTAAATAGAGTTAACTATAGTTAAATAGGTATTAATACTGCTAAGTATAACTAAATAGGCACAAATACTACCAATAATAGTCAAATTTAGATAAACTTTGTGCTAACATAAATTATAATAATTGATTGATAATTCAAATATATTTTAGTTTAACTAACAAATGTCTCAATTTGAAGATATAAATTCCATTGTGGAAATTTTTAAGGGTTTACATCTTTAACAAGGTCGAACATGAATTTTCGTTTTGAGGACTAGTATGGAACCAAAAGACTATGATGTGGGAAATGTGGATATTGCCTGGTGCCCGGGATGCGGAGACCACGCTATATTAAATATCCTGAAAAAGGTTCTGTCAGAGCTGTCTATAAACCCTGAAAGGCTTGTGGTATCATCAGGTATCGGACAGGCGGCAAAAGCACCGCATTATTTCAAATGCAACTATTTTAACGGGCTTCATGGAAGGTCTCTTCCTGTCGCAAGTGCCATAAAGATGTCTAACCCGGAACTTGTGGTAATAGCAGAAAGCGGCGACGGCTGCACTTACGGCGAAGGCGGGAACCATTTCCTGCATGTGATCAGGAGAAACCCGGACATAACGCATATCGTGCACAATAATATGGTTTACGGTCTTACGAAAGGCCAGGCCTCGCCTACAAGCCAGCTTGGTTTTGTAACTCCGGTCCAGGTGCAGGGAGTAATAGAACAGCCGTTTAACCCTTTAGCGATTGCAATTTCGCTTGAAGCCCCTTTTGTTGCAAGGGCTTTTGCCGGGGATACGGATAAAACAAAAGAAATAATTAAAAAAGCTGTTTTACATAAAGGATACGCCCTGGTCGACATACTGCAGCCCTGTGTGACTTTTAATAAAACAAACACGTTTGCCTGGTTTAAGGAAAATACTTATTATTTAGAAGATGCCTATGACCCTCATAATAAAGTCAAGGCCTTTGAAAGAGCAACGGAGGAAAACAAACTCCCGCTTGGTATATTTTATATCAATGAAAAGAGAACTCCTTTTGAGAACAGCTTAGCCGTTTATAAGAATATGAAAGACCCGTTATATAAACGAAAAGTAAATAAGGGCGAATTGTCTAAAATGATTGAAACGCTTAAAGCCTGAAAAAGAGGTATTTTATGGATGTAAAAAAAGCCATAGAAATAAGAAGGTCATACCGGTCCCTTGACCGGGTCAAAATCGATGAAAACCTGTTGAATGAGCTCGCTTCCGCGATTCAGCTTTGCCTGTCGTGTTTCAACAACCAGCCCTGGAGGTACGTTTTTGCTTATGAAGAGGATGCATTAAACAAAGTAAAAGAGGCCCTTAATGAAGGCAATAAATGGGCAACTGACGCTTCGATGATAATAGCGGTTACAAGTAAAAAAGATTTGGACTGTGTTATCAAAGACGGCAGGGATTACTATTTATTCGATACCGGAATGGCCACGGCTTTTATGATATTGCGTGCCGCTGAACTTGGCTTTGTAGCCCATCCTATAGCAGGCTATGCCCCGCAAAAGGTCAGGGAAGCCCTCGGAATACCGCAGGAAATGGAAGTTATCACCCTTGTTATATTCGGCAAGCATTCAGATGTGATGAAACCCAGTTTAAGCCAAAAGCAGGCAGAAACAGAAAAAGAAAGGCCCCAGCGCAAACCGGTGGAAGCTATAGTATTTTTCAATAAGTATAAAATATGAAGGAAGGTAAATTATGCAGATACACACTTTAATCAAACCGCTCGGAATAATCGCGTATTCGCTTGTTTTTATTACGGCATTAAGCGGATTATTAAGATGGAAATTGAAGTACCATAAATTTCTTGCTTTTAGCGCAATCATTCTTGCTACGATACATTTCATTATAGTTGTTATAGCTAACAGCTAAAGGACGGGGACAATGTTTAAAACATATTTTATTTTTTTTACCCTGATTTTAAATGCAGCGGTTTTACTGGCTCATCCGGCAAAAGATACAACCTTGAGTTTTGACAATAAAACAAAAATGTTAAGCGTTAGTGTCCTGCATGATTCAAGGGACAGAAAAAAACATTTCATAGAAGAGATAAGAGTTTCTGTAAACGGAAAAGAATTAGTAAAGCAGAATTTTCAAAGCCAGACAAGCAATGCAAGCCAGGACGCCTCTTATGTTTTGATAGACGTAAAACCGGGCGATGAGGTAGCAGTAAAATCCGAATGTAACCTCGGAGGCAGTCTGGTTACTAAAATGAGGGTATTTCTAAAATAAAGGGAACTATAAATGGGAATAAGGGAAATCGAAATATTTTCAAAATGCAGGGAATTTTATGAAGCGATGCTGGAAGACGGGGTATTTTTATGCGTTGAAGATAAAGAAGGAAAGATAAATGTAATGACTATCGGCTGGGGGATGATAGGTGTTATATGGAATGAACCGGTAATGACGGTTTTGGTAAGGCCGTTACGGCATACGTACAAACTTCTGAAGAATGCCAGGTATTTTTCCGTAAGCGTACCCGGAGGTAAACTAAAAGAAGAACTCTCGTACTGCGGGTCACATTCGGGCGAAATAGAAAACAAAATAGAGAAAAGCGGCATTAAACTGGCCAACGGAAAAATCCAAGGAGTTAAAATCGTTGAAGGATGCGATCTGTATTACGAATGCGAAATAATCCATAAGAATTCCCTGCTTAAAGAAACCTTAGAACCCGGCATAATAAAAAAATATTACGGAGATGACAGTTTTCATACCTTGTTTTACGGGAAAATTCTAAAAGCTTACGAAACTATATAAATTTTTATACAGGGATTTAAGAAATCCTTAAAGTTACTTGCAGGAGAAAAGCAGGAGAAAAATGGATAACGCAAAGACAGGAAAAGGCGAGCTTATAGGTAAAGCTATTAAGCTAAATAAGCTTATATCATACCAAGCCGGTTCCATAGTCAGCAGGGTGATATTAAAAAAAGAGACCGGGAACATCACGCTTTTTGCGTTTGATAAGGGCCAGGCTTTAAGCGAGCATAAAGCACCTTTTGATGCATACATTTATATCTTAGAAGGCGGTGCCAGAATAATGATATCAGGAAAAAAGCATGATATTAAAGCCGGAGAAATGATAATACTTCCTGCAAACGAACCTCATGCCCTGGAAGCAACGAATCAATTCAAAATGGTTTTAACGATGATCCGTTCAAACGAAGCTTCTCCGGCTGAAACTTGAGGCTTCTTTAATAACGTGACATCCCGCTATCATTAACTTTCTTATCCCGACATGAGTCGGGGCTTATATTTTCGGTAAGGCATTAAAGGAATGAAAATGGATTTAAAGGCATTGGAGAAAATAAGTTACGGCATGTATATTGTCGGGTCAAAGAACGCAGATAAATTGAACGCTCAGGTAGCTACGACCGTGATACAGATAACGGCAGAACCGGCAAAAATAACCGCCTGTTTGCATAGGGATAACCTTACCCATCAGTTTATCAGGGATAGTAAAGTATTTTCTGTATCTGTCCTGGAACAGGATGTGCCGATGACTTTTATCGGGCATTTCGGGTTTAAATCCGGGAAAACATTCAATAAATTTGAGAATATGGAATACAAAAAAGGGGTGACAGGTGCTCCCGTAATTACTGCCAATTCTCTAGCTTTTTTTGAATGCGAGCTTGAGAGCTGCCTGGACGCCGGGACACACACTGTCTTCGTAGGCAGGGTGGTAGAGGCACAATGCATAAAAGACGGGATCCCGTTAACGTATGACTATTATCACAAAGTTAAGAAAGGCAAATCGCAAGCCAATGCCCCGACGTTCATAAAACAAAGCGTTTAGCGGATAGCGAATAAACAAAGCGTGGAGCGTATAGCGTTTAGCGTATAGTGAAGTCAATGAATTAAGGTTTTGATTTTCTATCCGCTCTACGCTATTCGCTGAACGCTAAAAGGAGTTCTAAATGGACAAGTATAAATGTGTGGTTTGCGGTTATGTTTACGACCCGAAAGAAGGGGATCCAGACGGGAAAATAGCGCCCGGGACGTCGTTTGAAAATTTGCCTGCTTCCTGGGTTTGTCCCATTTGCGGTGCGACAAAAGACCAATTTGAAAAAACAGAATAAATCGGAGGCAAGGAAATGATAAAAGAAAGACTTCAGGAAACTATCAGCAGGCAAATAAACAGGGAACTTTATTCTGGGTATCTGTACCTTTCAATGGCGCAATATTTTAATTCTATAAACCTTAAAGGTTTTTCAAACTGGATGAAAGTCCAGGTAGGGGAAGAAAAGTCACATGCGATGAAATTTTATAATTACGTCTATAAAAGAGGCGGGATTGTGATCCTCGGGAAAATTGAAGCCCCGCCTACAAAATGGAAATCTCCGCTGGATGCTTTTATGCATACTCTGGAGCACGAACAGAAAGTGACAAAATTGATACACGATCTTGTAAGGCTGGCAAAAAGCGAAGATGACAAAGAAGCCGTGGATTTCCTTGACTGGTATGTAAAAGAGCAGCAAGAGGAAGAAGAATCAGCTGCAAAAGTGATCGCTAAAATAAAAAAGGCCAAAGACCTTGCACTCCTGGATAAAGAAATGGCCCGCCGCGTTTTTAAACCTCCTAAATACGATGCAAGAGGGATAATCCTATGAAAATAAAATTCTGGGGGTGCAGGGGTTCGATCCCTGTACCTGACAGCAGAATGATAAAATACGGAGGAAATACATCCTGCGTTGAGGTTGTTATGGACGGAAATGTCCTGATAATCGATGCAGGGACAGGGATCAGGAAACTGGGCGAGGAACTGGTAAAAAAAGATATAACGAACATAAACCTTTTTATAACACACTCCCACTGGGACCATATACAGGGTTTTCCTTTCTTTAAGCCTATCTATAACGAAAAGTCAAAAATAAATATTATGGGGTGCGCAGGCTCGGACAATCAGATAAAGAACATATTGTTAAAACAGATGTCTTATGAGTTCTTTCCTGTAAGGTTTTCTGATTTAAAATCAAAGATAATTTTCGATGATTCCTGTAAAGGCAGTATGGAACTTAATGGCAAGTTCAAAGGAAAAACGATAGTTACTAACCATCCTATATATACTTTAGGGATAAGACTTGAACACAGGAAAAAATCCTTTGTTTTCCTTACAGATAATGAGCTTGACAGCGAAAAACCCGTAACAAAATGGCGTGAATTCGTGGAATTTTGCAAAGGTGCATCCTGTCTGGTGCATGACGCCCAGTTCAGCGAAGCAGAGTACGAAAAAACAAAAGGCTGGGGGCATTCTACCTTTGAGCAGGTGGTAAGGCTTGCAAAAGATGCAAATGTTGCTAACCTCGGTTTTTATCACCACGACCCTGACAGGAAAGACAAAGAGCTGGATGCGATAGAAAAGAAATATAAGGGTATATGCAAAAAAGAAAATTTAAAATTCAATATTTTTGCAGTTAAAGAACAAGACGAAATTAATATATAATTAAGGAAATTAAAAATTCAAAGTGAAAAATGCAAAATTGCGGTGTCCGCTATCGCGGACTTATTTTAATAAATCCCGCAAAGCGGGATACCACAATTTTACATTTTACAATTTTCATTTTGCATTTAAACTAATATGCAGTTGAACAAAATAGATGATTGCAGGTGGGAAGTGCCTAAAACAGGCGCCATGCGGGTTCCCGGAATAATTTATACGGTTTCTTCGATGGTAGACCATATTATCCGCGAAAAAGCGGCGCAGCAGGTAGCCAATGTGGCAACTATGCCCGGGATAGTTGAAAAATCTATGGCTATGCCGGATATTCACTGGGGGTACGGTTTTCCGATCGGCGGAGTTGCAGCTTTTGATGTTAAGGAAGGGGTGATATCACCGGGCGGTATAGGGTATGACATCAATTGCGGGGTAAGGCTTCTTCGCACGAATTTGGAAAAAGAAGATGTATTAAAAGAAATACCACGCCTTATCTCAGGACTTTTTTCAAATATACCTTCCGGAGTCGGCTCGACCGGAAAACTAAACTTAAAGATAAACGAGGTTAAGCAGGTTTTAGAAGAAGGATCGGCTTGGGCCGTAAAAAGAGGTTACGGCACAAAAGACGACCTGAAACATACGGAAGAATCCGGAACGTTTGAAGGAGCCGACCCGTCATGTGCAAGCGAACGTTCCCTGGAGCGCGGCAGGGAACAGCTTGGTACGCTTGGGGCCGGGAACCATTTTCTTGAAATTCAAGCGGTTGAAGAAGTATATGACGAAGAAGCAGCAAACATATTAGGCCTTTTCAAAGACCAGATAACCGTAATGATACACACCGGTTCGAGGGGCCTTGGATATCAGATCTGCGACGATTATTTGAGGATCTTGCACAATGCGATGCATAAATATAATATTAGCATTCCGGACCCTCAGCTTGTCTGCGCGCCTATCAACTCAGGTGAGGCGCAAAGGTATTTTGCCGCAATGGCAGGAGCGGCGAACTATGCTTGGGCGAACAGGCAGATAATTACACACTGGGTGCGGGAAACATTGATGCAAACACTGGGTAGTTCCCCTAAAGATCTGGGGCTTGAAGTAGTATATGATGTTGCACATAATATCGGGAAATTTGAAGAGCATAAAGGTAAAAAATTATTTGTTCACAGAAAAGGAGCAACAAGGGCCTTTGCAAAAGGCCATCCTGATATACCGGATGGCTATAAACAAATCGGCCAGCCTGTCTTGGTTCCCGGTACAATGGGCACAGAATCGTATGTTTTAACAGGGACTCAGCAAGCTATGGATGAAACCTGGGGTTCAACGTGCCATGGTGCAGGAAGGGTGATGTCCAGGACACAGGCGTTAAAAGGTACTAGAGGATCGGAACTGGCCGGCAGGCTGGAAAAACAGGGAATACATGTAAAATCCGAGTCATGGAAAACTCTGGCTGAGGAAGCTCCGAGCGCGTATAAGGATGTATCTAAAATAGTTGAAATATGCCATATGGCAGGCATATCGAAAAAAGTCGCAAAATTAAAGCCCTTAGGGGTAATCAAAGGATAAACTAAAGAAACAAAATACGAATCCCGAATTTCGAAATACGAAATTTGAAAAGGAAGGGAAAGTTATGTTAGATATAAAATTAATTAGGGAAAATCCTGACCTTGTAAAACAGGCGCTGGAAAAACGAGGAAAAACAATACTTCTTGATGATATAATTTGCTGGGATGCCACAAGGCGAAAAGTTATCAATGAACTAAATGCTTTACAGGAAATAAGGAATAAAAAATCGGATGAAATAGGGAAGCTTAAAAGCAAAAAAGATCCGATTGCTGGTATTGTTACAGAAATGAATAAGGTGAACGAGGAAATTAAAGAAAAAGAAAAAATAACGCAGGATCTTGACAAAAAAATAGAAGAATTTTTGCTTAATATTCCAAATATTCCTGATGAAACGACTCCGGTTGGCCGCAGCGCCCAAGATAACAAAGTGGTGAGGCGGTCTGGAGATATCCCCAGCTTTGATTTTACGGCTAAAAACCACTGGGAAATCGGAGAGAAACTTGGGGTGCTTGACTTTGAAACAGCGGCAAAACTTTCGGGCGCTAGGTTTGCATTGCTAAAAGGTGCAGGATGCGTTTTGGAGCGTGCACTTATAAATTTTATGATAGATGTACATATAAAAAAGGGGTACAGCGAAGTTATGGCTCCGTACCTGGTAAGCTCAACGACTATGCAGGGGACAGGCCAGCTTCCGAAATTTGCAGACGAGCTTTTCAAATGCAAAGATGACGACCTTTATCTGATACCGACCGCCGAGGTCTCGGTAACAAACATACACAGAGACGAATTTATTGAAGAAAAAGACCTGCCGAAAAAATATGTATCATATTCAGCATGTTTCAGGAGGGAAGCTGGTTCGTACGGCAAAGATACAAAAGGACTTATCAGGAACCATCAGTTTAACAAAGTTGAACTCGTAAAGATAGTCAAACCTGAAACCTCCGGTGATGAACTGGAAAGCCTGACCCTTGACGCAGAAGAGGTGCTGAAGCTTTTGGGCATCCCCTACAGAGTAATTGCCCTTTGTACCGGAGATATCGGTTTTTCTTCTGCAAAAACTTATGACCTCGAAGTCTGGATGCCGGGTGAGAAAACCTGGAGAGAGATTTCTTCCTGCTCAAATTTTAAAGATTTCCAGGCGCGCAGAATGAACATAAAGATCAGGTACCAGGATAAAAGAAAAGAGTTTGCCCACACCCTTAACGGTTCCGGTGTAGCCATAGGCCGGACTTTTGCCGCCATACTTGAAAACTACCAGCAAAAAGACGGTTCTGTCCTTATCCCAAAGGCGCTGCAGCCATATACGAAGATAGATAAATTGAATGTATAATGTATTAATTGACAAAAAACCGGAAATCAAATAGAATATGAAAAAGAAAGGCGAAAGTTCTTTAAATGAAAAATATATAAAAGAAGCGTTGAAAGAAGCCAATAAAGCCCAAAAAAGAGATGAGGTACCTATAGGCGCAGTTTTGGTTTCTAAAGGCAAGGTAGTAGCCCGTGGGCATAACAGAAATATAGGCCTAAATGACCCCACAGCTCATGCCGAAATAAATGTTATCCGTAAAGCCTGCAAAAGACTTGGGAATTACAGGTTGGCTGACTGCAAGCTGTATGTTACCGTAGAACCATGCCCGATGTGTGCAGGAGCCCTTGTCTGGTCAAGGATAAAAGAGGTAATCTTTGGTGCATATGACAAAAAAGCCGGTGCCTGCGGCTCGGTTTTTAACATTGCAAACAGTAAAAAACTAAACCACAAGATAAAAGTGACCGGCGGTATATTAGAAAAAGAGTGCCGTTCTTTGATCCAAAATTTCTTCAGGTCCAAAAGATAACCATTTGTTCTTGTTTTATTGGTGTTTAAGTCCCGCAAAGCGGGATGCGACATATAAATCACAACTTAGAAGGGTTCAGTAAGGCGAATCCGCCTGTGGCGGATAAGCCGAACGCGGAAGGGAAACATAGTTTCCCTCCGGGAGTATTCCGGCGAGCGATAACCGCTCGAGCCGGAACAAGTCCCGATAATCGGGACTAAGTCCCGCAAAGCGGGATGCGACATAGGGGATGACAAGGTCTCGACGTGGATGAAAGATGTACAGGTGGCAGGTACGAGTTGGTCGAGGGCTCGGTAAAAATCGACCAAATAATAAACGACAAATTACATTTGCCGTTTGGCAGCTTAGGGATCCAGAATATGGCTCCTTTAAGCCTGCCTTTAGCCGCTTAATCGCGGTTACGTTTCTCTTCCGAAACCTGATAGGGGGAAGAAACGACGATATCGGGTTAGTTTAAGCCGGCGCGTTTCGTCCGGTTTAAATGAAACAACAACGGAGCTGGCTTCCGGAGTGTCCCGTTGGAAGAGAGTCCGGAGGCGAGATTAAATTCCAGCTAAACCTGTAGGAACCTGGCTGAAGCATCTTCGGACGCGGGTTCGATTCCCGCCATCTCCACTATTTTATTAGTATAGGATTTTAAAATCCCATACTTGATTACACAGATTCTAAAAACGATTACGCAGATTAAAATAAAACGACTCATAAAATCTGTTTAATCAACAAATTCCCAAAGGGATTTGTTTAGGAGATAATTGTTGAATAAAATATTTAAAAAAGGCGAATTAATAATCAAAGAAGGCACCAGCGGCAATGAAGCTTTTATAATACAAAGCGGAAGGGTTGAAGTGTACCGTAATGTAGAAGGAGTTAAAATAATCCTGGCAGTTTTGGCCAAAAATCAAATTTTCGGCGAAATGAGTATGATTGATGACAGGCCCAGGTCGGCGACCGTTGAAGCGTTGGAAGATACCACGGTAACAGTAATCAACAGGAATGATTTTAACAGACTGTTTTATACAAAACCGGAAGCCCTGACTTGGTTTTTAAAAAAGATATTTGAAAGGTTGCGGAACATTGACCAAAATATAATTGAAACCACCGTGGGAAAGACCGCAGAAAGTTATTCTGAAGGTAAAATAATATTGTCCGGTGTTACACAGGAGTCAAAAGAGGCCCTTAACTATAAAACCATTGAAATAAAAAAGTTTCCGTTTAAAATAGGCCGCCAGACTGAAAGCTTCACAAAAGACCTTTTTTCGCATAATGACCTTTATCTGAAAGATAGAGTTCCGTTTAATGTTTCAAGGAATCATTTGTCGCTTCAATTTTTTAAAGGGAAATTCTTTATCATAGACAGAGGGAGCACCCTCGGGACTATCGTTAACGATGTAAGAATAGGCGGCCCTGTCAGAAACCACGAAATTGAATTAAGCAGCGGCAAGGATTATACGATTATAGTAGGCTCAGCGGAATCTCAGTTTAAATTCAAGGTTTCTGTGTCTTAAATAAAAGCCGGTTTCTTAAAAATAGGAAATAAATTGAACACATATAAGCTCCTATCATTCCTGCATTTCTTCTGTTTTCTTGTCTACATATACCTGGCGTGTTTTATCCTGTTTAAAAATTCCAGGCTCACCCTGAACAAAGTTGTTTCTGCTCTTTTAGTTTGTTTTAGCATCTGGCACTTTCAGGACATAATTATACAGGACCCTGGCGTGACGGAAGAGACTGCAAGGCTGATACGGAATATTTCATCATTCGGCTGGATATTTTTTAGCAGTTTTTTCCTCTGGTTTGCATTGATTTTTACAAGAAGAGTCGAATTATTGAAAAATAACTTCCTTTATCCCGGTCTTTTTGTTCTGCCAAGTTTGTTTTTCTATGTTCAATATAAAAGTTCTTCAATAATCGCTTTTGTAAAAGAACCTTACGGCTGGTCTCTTGTTTGGGGCGGGTCATTTTGGCCGCACTTCTATTACGTTTATTATATTTCTTTTTTATTGCTTTCGATCTATCTCTTGATTGATTTTAGAAATAAAGCAGATAAGACCGACATAAAAACAATAAAACAGTCTAACATAATCATAGTGACTACTCTTGTTTCATTTGTTTTAGGGACCTTGACAGATGTTATCCTTCCAAAACTGGGTATTTATAGAAATCCCACCATAGCAAATGTCATTATTCTTATATGGGCTTTCGGGCTAGCTTATGCTATCGCAAAATATAAACTTTTTGTACTAAATCCTTCAACTGCTGCCAGCGATATTATTGAGACGATGAATGACGCTCTTTTCTTGTTAGACTCCAAAGGCATGATCAAAACAATAAACAATGCTGCCCTGGATATTTTTAAATACCGGAAAAACGAGCTTTTAGAAAAGCCGCTTGATATGCTAACTGAAAAAAAAGGCGGCTTATTAAAAGATTTGATGAAGCTTGGCAAGAATAAAAACCTTGAAGTGACCTGTATAAGCAAGGATAAAGATATAATCCCGATGCTTTTTTCAAGCGCTATTATAAGGAATATAGAAGATGATATACTCGGGATAGTCTGCGTAGGCCATGATATAACTGAGCAAAAAGAGGTACAGGATATAATACAAAGGGCAAAAAATGACCTAGAAATAAAAATTAATGAAAGAACAACCGAACTGTCAAAAGCTAACCAGATGTTAAAGGAACTTATAGTAGTCCGTGAAAGAGCCCAGGAAGAATTAAGATTAAGTGTCTCCAAATTAAAGAAAACCTTAAACGGCACTGTCCAATCCATCGCTTCAATGATAGAGTCAAGAGACCTATATACATCGGGACACCAGAAACGCGTAGCTCAGCTTGCAGTGGCGATAGCCAGGTGCATGAAACTTCCTGAGGACCAGGTCGAAGGTATATCGGTCGCAGCAACGCTGCATGATTTAGGTAAGATTCAGGTCCCTGCGGAGATATTGAGCAAACCTGGCAGGTTAAACAAGATGGAATACGACCTTGTAAAAAACCATTGCCGGGTCGGCTACGAAATATTGAAAGACATAGAATTCCCCTGGCCGATAGCTCACATTATCCTGCAGCACCATGAACATATAGACGGTTCCGGGTACCCGGACGGCATCAAAGAAGACAAGATCTTCTTAGAAGCAAAAATAATATGCGTGGCAGACGTCGTTGAGGCGATATCGTCTCATAGGCCGTACAGGCCGTCAATGGGTACGGAGTCAGCTTGCAATGAAATAAAATGCCACAAGGGAAATTTTTATGATTCTGACGTTGTGGATATATGCTTAGACCTCTTTCATAACAAAAATTTTGAGTTTAAATAACAACATGAAAAAAATAGTTCCATGTATAAAAATATTATTCATCGTTTTTTGCCTAAATAGCTCAGGGAATACAGATATTTTTGCAGGGCAAAAGGTAAAAGCCGAAAAGATACAGGCTATTTATGAAGGGAGTGTGATAAATAGTAAAATCAGTGTTTATAAGTACGGCGGAGATGACTATTTTTCAATAAAAGACCTTGCCAGAATATACGGGGCAAGGCTTGACTGGCACCAGATAACCGGTAAAGTGTCACTTCTTATGAACAACAGAAAAACAGATTTTTACATTAAAAGCACAAAAGTAGTAATAGACGGCAGGAAAAAAAACCTTAAATTACCGAACCACCTTATCTCAGGGAACCTCTATATACCTGCAGAATTCATATTATCCGAAGATTTTTCCTCTTTTAGCGACACCGATTCGAATTACAATCCAAAAACCAATATTTTAACCGTAGAAAAAAAGCTGAATCTTTACCCTCCGCGGTTTTATACCGACGAAAATGCCACCAGGATAGAAATTGAAATGACAGATAAGCTCCCCTACCAGATAAATGAAAAAAATAAAGGAAGGATAGAGATAATATTCCAGCGTGCAAAAATTGAAAAAGACAAAATTAAAGTAAATGACGGAGTAATAGACGAAATAGACGTTAATGAAAAAGGCCGCCAGGCCTTTGTTACGATCTATCTTACTGCAACGGCCGGGAGTGTAAGCTCAAGTTTTGTTGAAAACCCTATGCGGCTGGTATTTGAGGTTAGAAGGTCTCTTTTGGCCAAGGGATTAAAAGAAGAAAATAACGAAATTGAGCTCACCTGCTCTTTGCCGGTGACAGGGCTTGTTTTATCATCGTCAGAAACCGTTCATATAACATCGGCTGCTCCTGTTGCCGTAAGCGGGCTTGAGCCCAAGCAGAAAGCAGAACCTAAAATAAATATTAAGAAAATAGTGTTAGTCCTTGATGCTGGCCACGGAGGGGAAGACCCCGGGGCCGTCGGCCAGAACGGAACTGAAGAAAAAAACATAAATCTTGCGATCGTAAAAGAGTTAAAAACCCTTTTTGAAAGGAATGACCCCGGTGTTTATGAGATAGTTACAACAAGAAATGACGATACTTTCATACCCCTTGTTGAAAGGACTAACCTTGCCAATGAAAAAAAAGCAGACCTTTTTATCTGCGTGCACTGCAACGCATCTATAAAGAAAGAGACAAAAGGTTTTGAGATCTATTTTTTGTCGGAAAAAGCCTCTGATAAAGAAGCGCAGGCGACAGCTGTCCTTGAAAATTCGGTATTAAAACTCGAAGGCAAACCCAATAAAAAACGCGAAAAATTACAGGAGCTGCTTTGGTCACTGGCTGTTAATGAATTCATAAATGAGTCATCGGAGCTTTGCTGTTTTGTAGGGCAGGAAGTCACGAAAAGGACCAAGATAGAAAACAGGGGAGTAAGGCAGGCGGAGTTTTTTGTACTGCGCGGGGCACAGATGCCCGCAGTGCTTATAGAATGCGCTTTTTTGAGCAACCTGCAGGAAGAGGCCTATTTAAGGACAAAAAAATTCCAGCAAAAAATAGCAGACGCAATTTATGACGGAATAAAACAGTACGAAAAAAGAAAACAATTATTGAGTGCAAAAAATTCACAATAAAAAGGATGGCTATGAATACAAAACCTATAGGAATATTTGATTCAGGGCTTGGCGGGCTGACCGTAATGTCTCAGGTAATGAAAGAACTGCCCAATGAAGCTATAATTTATTTCGGCGATACCGCCCGGATCCCGTACGGCTCAAAATCCAGGGATGCGATAATAAAGTTTTCAGGCCAAATCACAAAGTTTTTGCTTAAAAGTAAAGTAAAAATGATTATTGTTGCATGCAATACTGCATCTTCTCTTGCTCTTGATGTTTTAAAAAAGAAATATAAAATTCCAGTTCTTGGAGTCATTGAACCAGGAGCTAAAGCCGCTATTGAACAGACAAAAACCGGCAGGATAGGCATTATCGGCACAGAGGGGACCGTAAACAGCCTGTCTTACGTAAAAGAGATAAGAAAAAGAAACAGGGGCAAAAGGATTTATCAAAAGGCATGCCCTTTATTTGTACCGCTTGTGGAAAGCGGCTGGCTTTCTAAACCTGCGACTTATATGATAATTAAGGAATACCTCAAGGATTTAAAAAAAGTTGAAATAGACACGCTTGTTTTAGGGTGTACCCATTATCCGCTGCTTAAAGGTGCTATAGGGAAGGTTATGGGCGAAAAAGTAAAGCTTATTGATTCTGCATCAGCCACTGCCAAAAGCGTGGCTAATGTGTTAAAAGATAAGGGTTTATGCAATAATACCAAAACAAAAGGAAAATACAGCTTTTATGTAAGCGATTATCCGGACAAATTTAAAACACTAGGGCAAAGATTTCTTGGCCGGACGCTCGGTAAAGTAAAAAAAGTAAACTTAGATGAATAAATCTGGGGTCAGACCTCAACTATTGACTTGGGCAACAGCAGTAAATAGTTCCTGTCCCAATTTTCTAACCGATACTGAAAATAGATTATAAAAACCAGCAATAACACTTCTCCGCTGGCATTTTAATACTAAGGATGGCCCGTAGAAAAGAAGTATATAGATAAAAAAAGCACTGGGTTACCTCAACTAGTGACTTGAATTCCGGAGATAAACACCATAATCATTGAGCATGTACAATAAACCTTGAAACTGTAAGTGAGGGAATGAAAATGAAATATTGTATAGTCGTAGAAGATGATTTTTCCTCAGCCCATGCACTCAGAGGGTATAAAGGAAAATGCGAAAACTTACACGGGCATAACTGGAAAGTAAAAGTGTCGGTTGGAGGTAAAAAATTGGGCAAACTTGGCATGCTCATGGATTTTAAAGATTTAAAAATGTATCTTTCAAAGATTCTTACAAAGCTTGACCATTTGGAGCTTAATAAGCTAAAACCCTTTGACAAGATAAACCCCACGGCTGAAAATATTGCATCCTATATATTTAACGAACTTGAAAATAGTATAAAGAAATCCGGTTTTAAAGGTATTAAAACTAAACAGGTTATGGTTTGGGAAAGCGATATAACCTGTGTAGTGGTAAGCAAGTGATCCCTATGAAAAAAGCCGTGGTCTTACTCTCTGGAGGTCTTGACTCTTCAACAGTTCTTTTCTGGGCCAGACAAAAAGGCTACCTTTGTCATTGCCTAATAATTGATTACGGGCAAAGGCACGAAAAGGAATTAAATTCAGCAAAAAAAATCGCTAAAACTGCGAATTGCCCCTATAAAATAATAAAGATAAACCTTCCATGGAACAAAAGCTCCTTAGTAGATAAGAATCAAAAAATACCGGTGAATAAAGTGTTAAAAAACAGGTTGCCGTCTACCTACGTACCCGGCAGAAATACCATATTTATTGCTTTTGCCCTGTCCTACGCAGAGACAATCGGTGCAAAAGATATATTTATCGGAGCCAATTCTGTGGATTTTTCCGGGTATCCGGATTGCAGGCCGAATTATTACAGGGCTATAAATAAGGTATTCAAAGCATTAGGTACGGGCATAAAAGTAAATGCACCTATACTAAAGTTTACAAAATCAGGTATCGTTAAGCTTGGACTCAGACTCGGGGTTCCTTATCGTTTAACCTGGTCCTGTTATCAGGGCGGCAAAAAACCGTGCGGGGTCTGCGATTCATGCAAATTCAGGAAGAAAGGTTTTGGACAGGCAAAAGCCAGTGATCCTTTAATATGAGAATGATAAAAGCTCCTATAGCTGGGATTTTTTTTTCATACCAGGGCGAAGGTATACACATAGGAAAACCGCAGGTGTTCGTTAGGTTTTTCGGGTGTAATATTACCTGTGATTACTGCGACACTAAGAAAAGCAGCTATAAATTAATGGATGTAAAGCAGGTACTTGAAAAGATAGATAGACTGGTAAAAAGACATTTTTATGCTAATTTAATGTATAGGAAATTCAATAACACAGAGATTGCTTCGTCCCGCTACTGCGGGACTCGCAATGACACTTCTTTAGTCATTGCGAGAAGCGAAGCGACGAAGCAATCTAACTTAAGAATAAATCCAAGTATATCAATAACAGGTGGTGAACCCCTTGTTTATAATGAGTTTTTATCCGAATTGTTGCCCCCTTTAAAGAAAAATGGGTATGAGATATATCTTGAAACGAACGGGATTTTGAAGGATAACCTTAAAAAAGTTAATAAGTGGGTAGACACGATAGCTATGGACATAAAATTGCCTTCTGCCTGCGGGAAGGCATTTTGGAAACAGCACAAAGGTTTTTTAGAAATTGGCAAAGGCAAGATTTTTGTAAAAGTAGTTCTAACGTACAAAACTAAAGATGAAGAGATAAAAAGGGCAATAGATATTGTAAGGAAAATATCTGTAAAAATTCCGTTTATTTTTCAGCCTGCAACACCTGTTAAAGGATGCAAAACAATAAAACCTTTATTATTATATAGTTTATTAAGATATACAAAAAGAAAACTCAGTTTCGTAAATATACTTCCACAAATGCATAAGATATGGAAAATAAAATGAATTTTAAGTTATGTATCAGTAACTACTTGCTTTTATCTGAATAACACGCATAAACAATTAAAATATTCATTTTTCAATGCATTTTATTAAAATAATAACGAAATCAAGAAAGAGCATAATTCCAAAAATTATTTCAAATCTATATTCATGTATATCGTTCGCCTGTAAAAAACCTTTAATTCCAAAAATTGAGAATTTACAAAGATTTTACAATATTTTTGTTGAAATTCCTTATATTTAGGTTATAATATATAATAATATAAATATTATGAAGATAAATTTAATAGTTTTAATCATTTTATGTCTTTTCATTAACCTGTTTTCTTCCTTTGCGGTTAACGCGCAGGAAAGCGGTATTGTAGCGACAGCAGCGCTTGGAAATACCATTGATGTTGCAAGAACTTTCCTGGCATTGTCCTGCGTTTCAGCCACGGTAGATATTGTGATGGGCAAAATAACATTCCAGAGTTCAATTGCAATCCCTGAAAAAAACAAATCGCAGGATAAGTCTAAAACCGCCAAGGACTTCGAACAGGTATTTTCTATTCCAACCTTCAGTAATTATTCCTGGAATATTTCTGAGTGTAAAGCCTGCCAGGATTTTAACAATACTTTTGCGGTTTGCGGCAATGATTTACAGTTCTTGGTGCTTTTAAAGAAGTTTCTGCTGCAATTTTTTATTTTTCTGATATTTATGACTCTTTTTTTCCTTTTGCCAAGAGGTACAATAGATAACTACGTAATTTCAAATATCAATATAAAAACGTTTAAACCCGGCTTATCTTAGCCGGGTTTTTTATTGGTGCAAGATAAATTGCGCTTAAGGGAACAATGAATTTCAAAAAGATTACCGCTATCCTAACTACTCTATGTTTCATATTTAGCTTTATCGTCAGCCAGCCCCTCCAGGCAGTGGTTGAGAAGCAGAAAGAACTTAAAGATTTTAAAAAGATCTTTGACTCTTTTGTCCTGCCTGTTACGGTCGGAAGAATGACGGATTCTTGTGCAGCGTATAGCGTAGAGCGTAGAGCGGATAGTAGAAGCTTTCAGGACCAGAACTATGCGCTATCCGCTGAACGTTATCCGCTGGTAATTAACATCCAGGACCTGCACTGCCATCCGGAAGTGCAAAAGAACATAGCCAAGATACTTTCAATCCTGGACAACAAATACCACATGAAAAAAGTATATATTGAAGGCGCTTCCGGGCCTGTAGACACATCTTGGATAACACAGGTCAAGGACAAAAGGCTTAAAACAAAAATACTTGAGACCCTGATAAACGGCGGGAAACTTACCGGAGCGGAATATTATTCGGCAATAAGTGACAAACCCGGGCTCCTGTTCGGTGTTGACGATAAAAAGCTTCATACGGATAATATCATCAGGTTAAACGCTATTGAGAACAGCCAGAAAGAAATAATGGCAGGTCTTGGAAAGCTTTCCCCGGACCTTGATACGCTTAAAGAAAGGTACTACAATCCCAGAAACAGAAAGTTAGACGATGTTGTCCTCAAATATAAGAATGGGAAAACGAACTCGCAGAAATACTATTCAAGTTTAATCAAATACTCAAAAAACCTTGATATTGATATAGCAAACTTCAAGAATATCCTTGGATTTTCAAATACTTTAAGCCTTGCAAAAGAGCTCAATTACAAAAAGATAACCCATGAACTCCAGAGCTATATTGCAGTTTTAAAACAGAAGCTCCCGTACAGCGCTTACAGCCTGCTTGTTGCAAATACCGTTAATTTTACACAGGCAAACCAGCTCTATGTATACCTCTCAAAGATATCGAAAGATTATGATCCCTCCCTGACGAATGAATTGCCTAACCTTAAGAAGTTTTTTACTTACCTTGATTCAAGCAAAGATCTTAACCCTATTCAATTAGTCAAAGAAGAAGATAAACTGATTAACGAGATCCGTTTAAGGCTTGCATTAAAGCCAAGCGAGCGCGATATAGTTTTTATGATTGATTTTTCAAGGTATTTAAAGAACTACCTGTCCTCTAAAATATCAGCCGAAGATTACAAATATATTGAAGACAATATCCCTAAATTCAATTCGTTGTGGGCTCAATATATTGGAAACGATAAATTCTCCCAGATTCAGCCATATATTTCATTGCTTAACGAATATTACAGTGTAAACTTAAAAAGGAACGACGCCCTTCTTGCGAACTGTGACATCCAGGAACAAGGGATCAGTGAAACTGTTTTAACTCCGAACTCCGAACCCCTAACTTCTGCTTCGCAGCCCAAGGACGCACCGAACTCGCAGGTTGAACCGTCGAATTTGCTTGAAAAAGCCGATGAGGTTATAGTGATAATAACAGGCGGTTTCCATACACTCGGTCTTTCAGAACTAATGAAACAGAAGAATATCCAGTATGTGGTAATTACACCGAACGTAACCCAGGATGTTGGTTTTGCGGAAAATACTTATACGGAGTTTTTAAAATTTGAAGGCGATATGCTAGCCTCACAACCAAAAACCTTTGGGATGCTGCCTAATCAATTAAATAACATGGTTTCACAGGTAAAACAGGAATTAGTGTTTAGTACGGTAGATTTTTCAAACATCAAACTTGCCAGCAACCATTTAAACTCTCTGCAGCTTATAATACTTTCAATGCTTGGTTTACATGACAGGGCGACTATAATTGCCGGCGATCTAGTTCAGAGCATATCAAAAGGTGAAATTACACTTGATGATGCAAAAAAAGCCATTACTGAGATGCTTAAAGAGAACATCCCGGGCAAAGATAATAAAATAGACATAAGTGAGAATAACGGGAAATATACGCTTACTATAAGCTATGTTGACGCAGAAGGAAAAACTATTTCTGTGCTGCGCGAATACGATAAGGCCGGGCATTATCTGGGGCTGGCGAACGGCAGTAAAGCAGCTATAAAGAAAGCAGTAAATATCCAAAATATGGGTACGATCCCTTTAAAAGACCTTCAGGCCACGATCTATCAAATCCCTGAAGGCGGTACTGACAGGGCCGGGCATGAAAGAGAGGACACCTTAAGGATATTGGAGATATTTAAAATTGAGTTCACAGAAGCTGAACAAGAACTGATAAAGGAAAAGATACAAAATAGTCACGGCATAAAAGCTGTTTTATTGACAAGGGAAACGATTGAGAATGCTCTTTCTAGCGGCGGCAAGATTAAACTTGATAAAGAAATGGGAATTATTGCCGGTGATTTCTTAGGCAAAGAAGTTAATGTGGGTGCCAGCGCCGGCATGGTGTTGGAAGGTGTTAAATCAAATGAATTGGATTTGGGAACTTTATCAAAAAAAGAAAAAGTCAGGTTAAGTCCGTCAGCTTTATGTATGATAAAAGTCGGAGACTATTATTTATTGTCATTTAGGAAAAACGCATTAAGGAAAGGGAAATATGAAATAACCCCGATAGGAGGAGTATATAGTTTTTCTGATGAAGCTGGAAGACAGCAATATGAAGCAGCTGGAATAAAAATGGAGCCTGAAGCAGACAGGCTTGAAATGAGGCAATACATATCCGGCAGGGATTTGCAGAAGTTTATAGAGTTGTTCAAAAAAGGGATAGGAAGGGAAACAAATCCCTTAAGAGAATTAGTAGAAGAATTAAGAGATGAAGAGACATTATTCGATGTGCTGCCCAAAAATATCTATGATGATATAAATTATGAATTTAGAAGAAGTATAGCCAAAGAGTTTGAGAAAAGCCTTCAGCCTGCATGGAAATCCACGCTTCCAACATATTTAATCTGGGCAGCGATTGAGACACTGATGCTTGGGGTAATAAGCCTTGTGCCAGTTACCGGGTTTTTAAGAATAGCCGTATTTGGAGCGGTAACTTTAGCCTTTACCTCGCTTCATATCATAAATGATGTCCGGGAGTATAACAAAGGCTATATTACGAAAAAAGAAATACTAAAACGTTTTATTGTACGGCTTGGCATAGCTGTAATTGCGGTATTCTTGCCGTTTACTCTTCTAAACCCGGCACCTGCCATAGCCACAAGCCTGTTAACTCACGGTGTATGGAACACAATAGCGGCATTTACAAAACTGCCGGCACTTAGCTTAAAGAGTGCAAAAGTTTACCCGGCTAACCTGCCCAATAGCAGACCCGAGTTTTCAGAGATTTGGAGAACGGTAAGAACGAAGTCTGTTAAAATACGGTCATTTAACAGCCTAACTACGCCGGATGGTATAAAGTTGGAAATGGTTAAAGATATTGAAAAACTGCTTGGCGTTGAGCTTGATACGTTAGATGCTCGTTCGGCATTTTATGCATTGGTGCGGATATTAATTGCTGACAGGGCAGAGCTTGAAAAGCTGGCAAAGCCGTTAAAATTAAATAGTAAAGATATTTTAATTCCGAATGCGTCTGATTTGTTGGAAAAAGTATACGGTAGTGACGCTCTGCCGGTACTATTGGAATATATAAGTAAAGTCCAGCCGAATACAAAAGAAGACATTGATATGGTTCGCATGGTTATTATGTCTGGCTTTAGACCGGCAGTATTGAACAGCAGTCCTGAGATGCAGAAGACAGCATTACAAACGTTATGGGGATTCACGAATAACTTGACGTATGGGTGGTACAATGGGACTTCTGAATTAAATGAGTTAGACAAAGTTGTCTCAGAATTAATAAAGGAGATTCCAAAAGGTGCTGACCATACTCGCCATCCGCTGTATAGAAGATATTTAAGATTACAATATAATTGTAAGGATTTTTTAAGTCAGAATATTGATAGAACTGCTAAATATAACCTTAAAGTGTTGTTTAAGAAAGTGGAACAAATGTTTGAGCAACAGAGCCTTAACGAAGATGAATTAAGTTTAGCCCTGGACAACATAGATGCAATTATAACTCAATTAAAAATAGTGGAGCAAAGAAATGCGCCTTCTTGGTTGATGTATGAATATATTGATGAAGAGTTACCTGAGATAGATTTACTGAAAGCAGATTTAAGTATAATGAATTATTATGACATACTTAGAGTCGGTCCACGCACAAGCCCGGACACAATACAGAAATCGTATAGGAAATTAGCCCGTACATACCATCCGGATGTTAATAAAAATCCAAAAGCACAAATTGTATTTATGCTAATCAACGAAGCTTATGAGGTATTAAGCGATCCTGACAGAAGAAGTAACTATGATAGGTATGGAAAAAGAGCGGCATTGACAGTAGAAAGCAGTTACGAGTTTGTAGGGAATCTGGTCAACAGAATTTTAGGCAAAAATGAGTTGGCTCAAGGATGGGAAACCCTAAGGCATGAAACTACAATAAATTCCGGCAAATATGTCTATACGCATCCGGTCTTAAGGGCAATTACACAGCTTTTAGCGCCATTTTTAGAGTTTAGCCTGTTCGATACTAAAGATGTGGCAGAACTTCTTGAGGTGCACAGTGTAAGCGTGTATTATTCTGATGAAGAAAGAAAAGCTATCCGGAAAGAGATAGCCGAAAGGATAGGGGCAGTAAAAACCGCAATGGATATAGGCGAGAAGATAGGCGGGCTTGTCGGCGGTGTAATACTGTTTGCACCTTTGATGATTTTGATGGCATTATCAGCTCCAGCTCATATACTGATGCTTGGGTTTGTCTGTCCTATAATAAGTCTTAAGAAATTAGAAAAGCTGTCTGCAAAGATAGGAAGGAACACGGCAAATCTTCTTATGCATTTAGTCTTAAACATTCAAAATATTGTAACACGCGGCGATGCCTCTTTAACGACAAGCACCCCTGCCTCAGCAAAGCTTGACCAGTCTAACCTACCAGAAATGAATTCGAATTTCTTGAGTATTTTGCAAACCTTGGAAAGAAATCCTGTTAAAAAGTGTTCATTTAACAGCATAATTACACCAGACGGCAAAAAATACTCCGGTGTCAAGCATATAGAAACTCTGCTGGGTGTTGAGCTGGATTCTCTTGATTCTGGTATGGCATATTACGCATTGATTCGTATAATGATTTCTGATATTGATGGCCTTGACAGGTTAGCTAAACAAAGAGGTGTGGACCAGGATAAAGAGATATTAGTTGCTTATGCGGCTGAACTGTTAGGTAAGGTGTACGGGAGTTCTGCCCTGCCGTTTTTCTTGGGGTATATAAGGAACATACAACTTAAGACAAAAAAAGATGTAGCTACAGTTTACAGGGTTATCAGTATGGGGGTTAAAAAAGCAGCCTTAGGCAGTACCCCCGAATTCTTAGATGAGGCTCTCAGCACGTTAGAAAAACTTAAAAGAGACGGCAGGTTTACCCCATACAGGACTACTTACCAGGTAACTACATTAAATGGGATTATATCTGAAGGAATTAGCACTATAAAGATATTAAGTAAACTCCAAACCATGAAGATACGTCAAGAGTTGGCAGGTTTACTAACCATTGCAGGAGATCTTGATAAAATACAGGATTTTAGCAACTTAACTGAAATTAAATCTCAAGTTAATCAAATAGAAACCCTTCTGGGTGTCGAGCTGGATTCGCTGGAAACCAATACGGCATACTACGCATTAGTATACATATTAATTGCCGACAAGACAGATCTGGATAAGTTAGCGGATAAATCTGGATTGAGTTCGAGTAAAGACATTTTAACTGCTTTTGCGGCTGAATTGTTAGAGGAAGTATATGGCAATTCTGCCCTGCCGCTGTTTTTTGAATTTATAAGAAATGTCCAGGTTCAAACTCCGAAAGACGTGGATGTAATTTTCAGGATTATCAATATTGGGTTTGGAAAAACGTTACTGCAAAGTACCCCCGAGTTACAGGATGAGGCCTTAAATTTACTGCAGAAACTTAAGGATGACGACAGGTTTACTCCGTTTAAGGGTAATAGAGCAAAAAGAGATTTAGATGCTATTATAGAGGGAAAGATTAATGATATAGAAATTTTGAATAAATTTGAAAACATAAAAATACGTCCAGAATTTGCAGGTTTATTAGAATTTAATGCAGATCTTGACGAACAAGAGCCATTTGACATCATACATAAGCCGGGCGTTAAAAAGCCAAGAAATGTTATAGTCATGAACAGCCTTCTAGGGGTTGATTTAGATGTATTAAGTCCTAAAATGGCATGCTACGGATTAATGCGCGTACTTTTTGCTGATAAGGCAGAGCTGGATAAGTTAGCTGATAAATTGGAACCGGAATTACAATCGGACAGGGGTCTTTTAATTCCTTATGCTGTTGAGCTGTTGGCAAGAGTATTTGGGAAATTGGCCGTGCCGGTGCTCTTGGCATACATAAGGAAAATCCAGCCTAAAACAAAGGAAGATGTAGCCGCAGTTCACAGAGTTATCAGTGCTGGATTTAAAGCAGCATTAATAAATGGCGATAACGTGTTACGGAGACAAGTAATAGATGCGTTACAAAAACTTATGTATGACAACAGGTTTACTCCATACAGAGGTACTTATGAGAAGGAAATGTTGGATAGAAGTATATTGGAAACAATACAGGATATTCAAAACGACGCAAAATATGCTTCAGATCCAAACTATGAGAGATATTTAAGGTTAAATGAAAAATATAAGGTTTTGAAGCAATATGATATCGATGAAGGCGCTGATACTGCAATTAAATCATTATTTACGTCATTGCAGCAACTGTTTAAAATATATTCAAATGAAAATGAGGTAAGGATTGCTTTAGCAAGCATAGAAAGTATTATAGAAGCTGTTATAAAGAAATTATCAGAAAATATAAATTCAGAACTTTTAAATGCAGGCATTGATTATTATAAAGTACTTGGAGTAGATAGAAATGCATCTGGTGATAAAATAAAGAAAGCTTATAGGAAATTAGCCAAACAATACCATCCGGATATTACTAAGAACGATGAAAAATTGGCAGCTAAATTTAGAGAGATCCAGCAAGCTTATGAGGTGCTAAGCGATGATGAAAAAAGAAAAAAATATGATCCGGATTATACGGGAGAAACTAAGGAACAGGAAACGCCGGTACAGGAAACACCAAAAACACAAATATTAGCACTACAGGCCCCGGCAGTTGCGGCGCCGAGTTTAAAGCTCTTTAGTCCTTTACATGATAAAATCGGAAAAAAATTGGCCGACCCAAACCTTGGCGTTCTTGGCAAAGCATTCTACGGTTTCCTTTACTTATTTACGGGTGTTTTTGGAGAGAGCGTGGGGCTTGCCGTTGCCTATGCTTTGTTTGGTTCAAATCCTGCCGGGCTTCTGGCAATAACAGGCATATTTGCAGCACTGCATATCATAACCGACATGGTTGAGCTTTTACCTAAGTATCAACACAAGCAAATTAGCCTATCAAAAATGGTCGGGACAATAGCTCTTAATTTAGTTATAAGAGTTACTGTGTCACTTGTAGTAGTATTTTTGCCTTTTTCTTTTGTTTCGATCCTAAGTATTTCTCCGGTAACAGCGGCAATAATGGGCGGTTACCTTAGCATGGTTTTCCACGATTATTATAACGAAAATATCGCACTCTATTTTGGCCTGCCTGCGTTAGCACTTGCTAATATAGCCATACCTGAAGAAGATCTTAAGCAGATAGAGAAGCTGGGGGTTTCAGACATAGTTGAAAAAGTAGATATAACACCTTGGGTAATACCTCAATTCCCAGATACAGTTTCTATTAAACTTAAGAAAAAGATTCCGGACTATTTACTAAAACTGTTAAGCGCAGAGGTTACATTTTCGCTTGGAGATAAGAGCACAGTCGTTCCTCTGGTAAGGGTGAACGACGGGTACGTTTTAAAAGGCACTTTCCTTCCTGGTTCCAGCGGTAAATATAGATACAGCGTTAAAGTAAAAATTG